>JAYTWP010000080.1:0-2245 GCA_043743395.1 Actinomycetota bacterium
CTTGGATACGAAGAGCCCACACCCATTCAGCGCGAGACCATCCCGCTGCTGTTGCAGGGCCGTGACCTCGTAGGTCAGGCCGCAACCGGAACCGGCAAAACGGCAGCTTTTGCGTTGCCGATTCTTCAGCGCATCCCGACGGGTGGTGGTCGACCGGAACCGATTGCCTTGATTCTCGTGCCGACGCGCGAGTTGGCGGTGCAGGTCTCCGAGGCCATCTACAAATACGGCCGTGATCTCGGCGCCCGGGTCGTGCCGATCTATGGCGGCCAGCCCATTGGCCGCCAGCTGCAAGCCCTCAGCCAGGGCGTGCACGTGGTCGTTGCCACCCCAGGGCGCGCCATGGACCACATCGCCCGCGGGACGCTGCCGTTGGGAAACATCCAGGTCGTCGTGCTCGATGAGGCAGACGAAATGCTGGATATGGGCTTCGCGGAAGACATCGAAGAGATCCTCAAGTCCACGCCTGATACACGCCAGACCGTGATGTTCTCGGCAACGTTGCCGCCGCGCATCAACGGCATCTCGAAGAGACACCTTCGCGATCCGCTCAAGATTCAGATCGGCCTCGGTGACACGAAGCCTGGCAAGGCCCCGCTCGTTCGCCAGACTGCATATGTCGTGCAGCGTTCACACAAGCCTGCAGCATTGGGCCGAATTCTCGACATCGAGGCGCCAACGGCGGCCATCATTTTTTGCCGCACCCGTACAGAGGTTGACCAGCTCACAGAGACGATGAACGGCCGCGGGTATCGGGCCGAGGCGCTCCACGGCGGACTCACGCAAGAGTCTCGCGACCGCGTGATGGGTCGCTTGCGTGCGGGCACGACGGAGCTACTCGTGGCCACTGATGTTGCGGCACGTGGTCTCGATATCGATCAGCTGACCCACGTGGTGAACTACGACGTACCGTCGGCGCCCGAGTCGTATGTGCATCGCATCGGCCGCGTCGGTCGCGCCGGTCGCGAGGGCACGGCAATCACCCTTGCCGAACCCCGCGAACAACGTCTGCTCGGCAACATCGAACGCCTCACCAAACAAAAGATCGCAATAGAGAAGGTCCCCACCGTCGCCGACCTGCGCGCGCGGCAGATCGAACTCACGCTCGAGACTCTGCGTGAGGCATTGTCCAGCGACGACCTCGAGAACTATCACGCGGTTGTGGACGCGCTCGCCGCTGATTTCGATATTCGCGATGTCGCCCTGGCGGCGATCAAACTTGCCCACGCTGCCACTGGCGCGATCATCGACGAGAGAGAGATTCCCGACGCATCGCAACGTCCCGATCGCGACAAGGGCCGCCCAGACAAGGGCCGCGCAGAGAAAGGCCGGTTCGAGCAAGCTCGTGCCGATCGGGGTCGTCCAGCGCGCGCAGAGATGCAGGAATCCGGACGCTTCGTTGGTGGAGATACGGCGCGGGTGTACATCGGCGCGGGCCGCAAGGAAGGCGTCCGTCCGGGCGATCTTGTCGGCGCCATTGCGAATGAAACGAACCTCAGTGGGCGCGAGATCGGCCCCATCAAGGTGTCCGAACACTTCGCCATTGTCGGCGTGCCAGAGGGTGCGGTCGACACCGTCATTGAGGCACTGAAGCGAACCACGATCAAGGGCAAGAAGGCAACGATTCGTCGCTACACCGACTGAGTCCGCCGCGTGATCAGATTCGTTCGATGATGGTTGCGGTGCCCATTCCGCCACCCGTACACATCGTGACGAGGCCAGTTGATAGGTCGCGGCGCTCGAGCTCGTCGAGCAGCGTGCCGATCAGCATCGCACCCGTTGCGCCGATCGGGTGGCCGAGTGCCATGGCGCCGCCGTTCACGTTGACCGTGTCCCAGCTGACACCGGTGTCGCGTAGGAACTTGAGGACGACAGCAGCGAAGGCCTCGTTGACCTCGAACAGGTCGATGTCGGCGAAGGTCATGCCGGCCTTTTGCACGCAGCGTTCGGCAGCGGGGCCAGGAGCGGTGAGCATGATCACAGGTTCGGTGCCAGCAACGGCGGTCATGATGATGCGCGCCCTTGGCTTCATGCCGTGCGCCTTCGCATAATCGGGTGATGTGACCAGCACAGCTGCGGCACCGTCGACCACGCCGGAGGAGTTCCCGGCATGGTGAACGTGCGTGATCGCCCCCACGTGTGGGTAGGCAAGGAGCGCTGTCTGGTCGAGGCTGAGCTCTTGCCCTTTCGGGACGTAAGCGCCCATTCCTTCGAAACTTGGACTGAGCTTGGCAAGATCGGCGAG
>JAYTWP010000081.1:0-6772 GCA_043743395.1 Actinomycetota bacterium
GTGGCCGCTGCCCTCGCCGTCTTCGACGAGGCCGCCGCGCATGCATCCGAACCCAGTGCCGCAGCTGCGGCCGGCACGCTTGCCAACACGCTTGCCGACACGTCAAGCAAGGTCGTTTGGCTGAAAGCGCGCCGTCAACGTCAGCAGCGCTGGCTCACAGCAGCGGCCGCCGCCGCAGTCGTGGTCGTCGTCGCTGCCGGAGTCATCAACGCCTCCGGGTCGGACAACAAGTCCGCGTCCAAGAGCTTGGGAACCTCTGCCCAGGACTCACAGGTCAACGGTGCCGCTCCCACCAAGATTGCCGCCACCGCTTCCGATTCAGCGGCCGGTTCGGCAAACACTTCCGTCGGCGCGCCTACTGCAGGGGGCGCCGAAATCACCAGTGTCAATGGTCCGGCGGTCGTCAGTCCGTGGGCATTGGCACCCAACTTCGGGACCGCTCAGGAAATCGCCGCGTACGCCCTCGAATCGAGCTTCGGTCAGCAGACTCGGGTATCTGCATCACCGAGTGCCGCGGTGCCCGACACGTCGGCATCGGCAAGCACCAAGTCACAAACAGCAGCAGACCGGTCGACCGAGTTCAACACCACCTGCCTCACCGGAGTGACGAGTCCCATCGCGGCAATTGTTTTCCAGGGCCGACAAGTGTTGGCCATTCGCGATGACAACGCCAAGGTGGTTCGTGTCATCGATCCCAGTACATGCGCCGTCTTGATCACAGTGAGTCTCGGCTGACGCGCCTCGATTTCGAGCGTTAGTATCGACTGCATGCCAGGCAACCCACTCACCGATCCGAACTGGGCGTCGAGCCTTGCTGACAACATCGAACGCGTCGTTGGCAGCGTGCGTGACAAGACCACGAAACCGCTGCTGGTGGCATACCGAGGCATCGTCTTTGGTGTGATTGGTGTCATCGGTGGAGGCGCCGCACTTGTGCTCTTCACCATCTTCTTGACCCGTGGTTTGCAGGCGATCATCGAATGGCCGCTCAACCATCGCGACGCCGTGTGGGTGTCATACCTAGCGACGGGCGTTGTGTTCGCACTGGTTGGCGCCCTTCTCATGCGCAAGAGGCACACCAGCGAACTTGCCTCATGAGCCGACATCAGGTCATCGTCATTGGCTCGGGACCGGCAGGCCTCACCGCTGCGATTTACACGGCGCGCGCCAATTTGGCGCCGTTGGTGATCGAAGGTGAACTCAGCAGTACCAGCGATCAACCCGGTGGGCAACTGATGCTCACGACCGAGGTCGAGAACTTTCCGGGGTTCCCCGAGGGCATCATGGGTCCTGAACTGATGACTCGCTTCCGCGAGCAAGCAGAGCGATTTGGCGCCGAGTTCATCACGGCCAAGGCGACTGCGATCGACGTCAGCGTGCGCCCCTTCAAGGTGTGGGTACGCGACGACCTCTACGAGGCCGACTCCATCATTGTCTCCACGGGCGCTCAGTCGTTGATGATCGGCCTCGAGGCCGAAGAGCGCCTGCTCGGTCACGGTTTGTCTACGTGCGCCACCTGCGATGGCTTCTTCTTCCGCGGCCAGGAAATCGCCGTCGTCGGCGGCGGCGACAGTGCTATCGAGGAAGCAACCTTTCTCACCAAGTTCGCCTCCAAGGTGACGCTCATTCATCGACGTGACGCGTTGCGAGCCTCCAAGATCATGCAGGACCGCGCCTTCAACAATCCCAAGATCGAGATGCGCTGGAACAGCGTCGTCACCGATCTCATCGGCACTGACAAGCTCGTCGGCGCGATGGTTCAGGATGTACATACGGGCGAGGCGGCGTTACTGCCGGTCACCGGACTCTTCGTCGCCATCGGTCACCGTCCCAACACCGACCTGTTCAAGGGCGTGCTAGATATGGAAGACAACGGCTACCTCATCACACGACCAGGGTCCACGTACACCAATATCGATGGCGTGTTCGCATGCGGCGATGTCCAAGACCACACCTACCGGCAAGCAATCACTGCGGCGGGCTCGGGGTGCATGGCCGCGATCGACGCAGAACGCTGGCTTGAAGCCGCCCATCACGGCTGAGGTTCACCGATCGGGTCAATCTGGACACAGGGAATGGCCGTCGGCTTCCCTCGGTTGGCTTCGCTACACTACGTTCTCCATCGAAAGGACGCCATCATGGCTGAAGGCATCGTTACTCTCACTACCAGCACCTTTGACGAAACGGTTGCTGGGGCCGATACCCCGGTTGTTGTTGATTTCTGGGCGGAGTGGTGTGGCCCATGCAAGATGATTGCGCCGATTCTCAGCGAGATCGCCAAGGAACAGACCGGCAAGATCACCATCGCCAAGCTCAACGTCGACGAAAACCCAGATATCGCGATGCGCTTCAACGTGATGAGCATTCCCACGCTCTTGGTGTTCAATCGGGGCGAGATCGTCAAACGTCTCGTCGGAGCGAAGGGCAAAGGCCAACTACTGCAGGAGCTTGACGAATTCCTGGCGACCTCCCACTGACCCCCGGACAGCGCGGGGAGGCCATTCGCGATCTGCAACGCCGCCTCAGTGCCGCTGGGTTTTCACCCGCCGCTGGTGGCCAAGCGGGTGTCTACTGTTCTGTCACTGAAGACTGTGTGCGCCGTTTTCAGCAGGCCCGCGGCCTTCGTACCGATGGGGGCTGCGACGAACCAACCTGGGCAGCGCTCGTCGAGGCCTCGTGGCGGCTCGGCGATCGTTTGTTGTTTCTGACCTCACCAAACATGCGTGGCGACGATATTGCTGAATTGCAGGCGCGCCTTGGCCGTATTGGGTTTGACTGTGGGCGTGTCGATGGCATTTTGGGTCCTCGAACAGCACGAGCAGTCGTGGAGTTTCAGGGAAACTGCGGTCTGATCGCCGATGGAACGTGTGGCACTGAGACAGTCCAAGCCGTGGAACGGGTCAGCCGCCAAACGGGCAGCGGGCCAGGTATTGCAACCGTGCGCGAACGCGAACGATTGCGTACCAGTTCAGCATCGTTGGCTGGACGCCGGATTGTGGTCGGCCAGTTCGGCGGACTCAGCACGCTCACCCGCTCACTCGCCCGCGACCTGCGCCGACGTGGCGCCATTGTGATCTCTGTCGATGAACCCGACTCAATTGCCCAGGCCGACGCTGCGAACCAGTTTTGCGCCGACGTGTACGTCGGCTTCGAGGCAATTGCCGAGGGCCCCAGTCGAATCTGTTACTACGCCGTGCCAACATTTGAGTCCACCGGCGGGCGATCCCTTGCCGAACGGCTCGCCATTGGATTCTCCGTTGCGCCGGCCCCGCCAGCATGCGTTGTTGGCATGCGCCTTCAGGTCTTGCGAGAAACGCGTATGCCTGCAGTGCTCATTTCCTTTTCGTCGGTACGCCACACCATTGATCATGCCATCGATGTTGCCCAACAGGTCTGCGACGCGATTGAACAATGGGCCGCTCATCCGCTTTGAGCCAGGTGAGCACGCCTGATGCGTGAACTCGGAGCAGCCCGCAGCAGAGGTTGAGGGTTTATCCACAGGACTGTGCACACAATGTGTGTAAACCTCACGCGCGAGGTTCACACTAGGGTGAGACTCCCCCGACTGACCCTTCAGTACCGGATCAGCCAGCTCAACTGCTACTCGAAGCGGAACCCTCGACCATTTGACGGTAGATCCGCTCAAGATCCTCGAGATCGGCAAACTCGATGGAGACCTTGCCGCGTTTGGCGCCCATCGTCACGGACACACGTGTATCGAGGTGCTCCGCGAGGAGATGCTCAAGTTCGAGCAGGCCTGGTGGCCGCAAGCGGGTGACAGGGGTCAGACCGGCGCCGTCCTGTGTGGTGACATTCGTCACACTACCGCTCGAAGCATCACTCCCCCCGGCTTGGCGATCGCGAATAGCATCCTCGACCGCACGCACAGACCAGCCCTCGCTCACAGCTCGTTTCGCGAGGTGCTCCTGAAACGCTCGATCTGGGCTTCCGAGCAGTGCCCGAGCATGACCTGCCGACAGCCGACCGTCGGCCAGCAAATGCTGGATACCGGGGGGCAACGAGAGCAGGCGGAGCATGTTCGTGATCGTCGACCGACTTTTGCCAACCCGACCTGACACCTGTTCGTGGGTCAGCCCGAAATCCTCAATCAACTGCTGATAGGCGGCCGCTTCTTCGAGTGGGGTCAGATCTTGACGATGCAGGTTCTCGACAAGTGCTTGCTCGACCGAACTGAGATCGTCGGTGTGGCGCACCACTGCAGGAATAGTCAACAGTCCAGCACGTCGGGCCGCCCGCCAACGCCGTTCGCCAGCCACTAACTGATAAGTGCCGTTGCCCATATCTCGCGCCAAGATTGGCTGCAATACACCGATCTCGGCAATTGATGCAGCAAGTTCAGTCAACGTCTCCTCATCGAAGTGAACACGTGGTTGGTTCGGATTCGGCGAGATCGATTCGATCGGGACCTCGAGCAGTCGAGCCCGATCAGTGTCGACGGAAGAGTCGCCCACCAGATCCGACGGAATGAGAGCACCGAGGCCTTTACCGAGTCCCCCGAGGCGTGCCATGAGCGCTCACCTCCTTGGCAACCATGCGGTACGCAACTGCGCCGCGTGAGCTGGAATCGAAGGTGGTGATGGGCTGTCCGAACGATGGGGCCTCGGAGAGCCGGACCGTGCGAGGAATGACCGTACGCATCACTTTGTCGCCAAAATGCTCGCGGACTTCCTTGACGACCTGATCGGCCAACTTGGTTCGCGCGTCATACATCACACACACGATGGTGCTCACCGTGAGCGTCGGGTTCAGGTTCCTCCGCACGAGGTCAACGTTGCGGAGCAACTGACCAAGACCCTCGAGTGCGTAGTACTCGCACTGGATCGGTACAAGCACCTCGGTTGCAGCCGTGAGGCCGTTGACTGTCAGCAAACCCAGCGACGGGGGACAGTCGATGAGTACATAGTCGTAATCATCTTGAACCGCCTCGATCGCCCGCTTCAGTCTGTTCTCCCGACTGAAGGCCGGAACGAGTTCGATCTCGGTGCCGGCAAGATCAAGACTAGAGGGAGCCACGAAGAGGTTCTTGACCGCTGCCGGCTCAATGCAATTCTCAAGCGGAGCCTCGTGCATGATCACGTGATACATCGATGTCTCGAGACCCCGGTTATCAATGCCAAGTCCGGTGGACGCATTTCCCTGTGGATCGAGGTCGATCACCAGGGTCCGGTATCCCAGTTCGGCGAGGCAGGCGCCGAGGTTGACGGTGGTCGTCGTCTTGCCGACTCCACCCTTCTGATTAGCGACGGCCATGATTCTCGGTAGCGGATACGTGGCCAGGACAGCCTGTTCGTCCGATCCCTCAAGGTTCGTCACCTCTCCGTGGTCTGTCACGGACTCCATTGAATTGGTCTCCCCTCGCGTGCTGTCTCGCGTTCGACGTTGCCGAGACGAGATCAATGCGGTACCCAAGATCTTGGGACGATACGCCCGGACTCACTGTCCCGGGCCAACGCTCGTTGCGATACTTCGATGCGAAGACTACCGGGTATCAACCCTCGGTCAAGTCTTTCGGGTCGTTTCACGTGAAACATTCAGATGCCGGGCCATCTACAAAAGTTCCACGTGAAACAATGCCCGTCGAAGCGCGCCACCATTCGTTCCACGTGAAACATCAAGCGGGCCGCCACCCGGCAGCGAGCACGTCCAAACTCACCGTTCAGATCCGCTCCAAACGGATCACCTGCGCAAACGGGGTGCTCGACACGCGAAGTCCTACCAGCGCGAGAGCCTCGGTCGGCCACCGCACGACGGGGTCGGAGTCGGGTGGTTCAGAGACTATCACCACGCCAGATGCGTTGAGAAAGGCGCTGGCGCAGGTGGCCGTCCAGACCGAATCGCCGAACGCACGAGCCGTTACCACGTCGAACGACTGCCGGTAGCCCGGGCTGCGTCCGAGCTCCACGACGTCCGCGGTCACCACCGAGACACGAGCGCCAAAGCCCAGTCGAGCACACGCAAGGCGCAACAAGTCCATGCGTCGCTCGCGACGATCGGTCAACACGACCTCCGCGTCGGGGCAGCGCCATGCAAGCACAAGACCGGGCAACCCGCCACCTGACCCCAAGTCGATCAGACGTGCGCATCCTGAAGGTATGGCAGCCAGAAAAGAATCTGCGTGAGCAACGGCGGAGGGAAGCGAGGCTTCACCAAGCGCACCGCGCTCACGCAGAGATTCGAGTACAGCGAGAAGTTCTGAATCGTCAGGCATTCGAGGGAGCGATGACGACCCGACGGTCGGGATCCTCGCCCTCGGAACGAGTCACGACAGCAGCGTTATCGGTCAACACGTCGTGGATGACCTTACGATCCGCGGATGACATCGGCTCGAGCGCACGAGCCTCGCCCGACGCCACAACCTGCTCGGCGATCTGTGTGGCGAACCTCGAGAGAGCCTCGCGCCGGCGCTCGCGATATCCGCCGACGTCGACCCGTAAGCGGGTGTCATGGTCACCGAGGCGACGTTGCGACGCAACACGTGTGAGATCCTGCACCGCCACAAGGGTGTTACCCCGAGGACCGACCATCAAACCCAGATCGGCGCCGGTCACCGTCAGTTCGAGATCGTCGCCGTCTTCACGAAGATCGACCGTTCCGACCAAGCCAAACGCCGTCACCAACTCGGTCAAGAACTTCTTGGCTTCCTCGCCAACCTGCTGTGCGCTCACGATGGAATCCTCTCGATGTGGCTGTGCCGCTGGCTCGCGACGTGGCTTGGGTTTGCTGCGCTGCCGGGGAGCAGGCTCGCTCTTGG
>JAYTWP010000082.1:0-10749 GCA_043743395.1 Actinomycetota bacterium
GATGCCAGCGTGAAAGCAGTGGTGTCGAAGGCAATCACGGCCGGAACAGTCCCGAGTGATGCCAATGGCGTGTACTTCGTGTTGACGAGCGCCGACGTCTTCGAGACGAGCGGCTTTCTGACTCAGTACTGCGGTTGGCACAGCAACGGTGCAATCGGCACCGCCGACATCAAGTACTCCTTCGTCGGAGATCCCGGCCGAGACCTTGCCGCATGTTCGGCCCAGTCCACCTCGCCGAACAACAACGCCGCCGCCGACGCAATGGCGAGCGTGATCCTGCACGAGTTGGAGGAAACGGTCACTGACCCGGATCTGAACGCTTGGTACGACTCGCGCGGCATGGAAAACGCCGACAAGTGTGCGTGGACCTTTGGTACGGGCTATCGCATGAGTAACGGCTCACTGGCCAACATGAAGCTCGGCGCTCGGGACTTCTATATCCAGCGCAACTGGGTCAACGCGAATGGCGGGCTCTGCGCGCTGAGCTTGTGAGCTCGATCAGGCACGGTTGCGGGCGCGAGCGATCTGCTCACGCCGCAGCAAGGCCTCAGCTCGCTCGAGCGCTTTGCGTTCCTTGCGCACGGCCTTCAGACGTAAGCGCTCGGCATCCTCGAGCTGAAGCGGCAGCAGCGGGGCAAGCGGCTTCAGCTCTACAGCTGGCAGTTTGACGGTTTCGTCTGTCTTGAGCAGGCCAACGATGATGGTCGACACCGGTGCTTCGCCCACCACTGTGGCGGCAAGCATGAGGCGCACGACGCCGAGCCCATGGCGCTCGATGAGCCCTGGGATCACAGCCTGCAGCTCGTCCTCGGTGGGCATGTCGGCGGCGTCGCCGAGTTGCTCGACGCAATCGGCGAGGCATGCGTCTGACATGACAACCCCGAGACGCTGCAGGTCGCCATTGAGCCGGCCCTTGTGTGCGGCGGTTCGCACCGCTTCCACGAGGTCGGCATCTTCGTCGCGAACGTCGGCGATGCGCTTGATGGCCGCTGCGTGATCTTCGGGAAGTCCGGCGAGGAGAGCGGCGACTTCGTCGTCGGTCATGGCGATCAGAGCGCGATCGAGAAGGGAGAGAGCGGCGATGTGAGCCTTGGTCGTATTCACGGGCTACACCCTAGGACCGCATTGCGTGCCCGACACCTTTCTCGACGCTTGTGCATCAACGCGCGAGTTCGCCCGGGGAGGTTTGCGACTGCTTCGTCGGGGGAACCAATTGGCTAACCCCGAGGAGACCAACATGACGACATCACACTCGATCTCGAATCCAACCGGACGTCTTGCCGCGTCCCACCCGGGCGTGGTGAAGGTTGGCCGCGTCGGCTGGGCCGCGAAGGGCGTTGTCTATGTGGTCGCAGGCGTGCTCGCGATCATGCTCGCCCTCAAGTCGCGCGGGTGGTCGAACTCATTGCCTGCTCAGGAAGCAAGTCCCACCGGCGCGTTGAAGACCGTCGCGACATCGTCGGGTGGTGCGTTCTTGTTATGGGTCCTCGCGATCGGAATGCTGTTGTATGCAGCGTGGAGAGTGGTCTCTGCACTCATGCCTGGGGGCAACGACGCGAAGGGTTTGGCCAAGCGAGTCGGCTTCGCGGTCAGTGCGGTGCTCTACATCACGTTCGCTTTCACGGCAATCTCACTAGCACGCTCGAAATCGGCACCCGCCGACGGCAACACCAAAGTGACATCACTCACTGCACGAATGATGGTGCATAGTTCTGGTCGCCTGCTGATCGGCGTCATCGGCGCGATCGTGATCTGCGTTGGTCTGTACCGCATCTCGAAGGGCTTCAAGCAAGACGTCTTTGACGAGCTCGACATGTCGGCATTGTCGCAGGACCGAGTACGCCAGACGCGCCGACTCGGCGCGATCGGTGAGATTGGCCGCGGCGTCGGAATGAGTCTCATCGGCTTCTTCCTGTTGAGAGCTGCCGTGACCTATAACGCCGCAGAGGCAACCGGGCTTGACGGCGCCCTGCGTCGAGTCGTCGTTACGTCATGGGGCGCGCTCTTGGTTGTCCTTGTCGGAGCTGGGTTCGTAGCCTACGGACTGTTCTGTTTGGCGACTTTCACGCACCGGAAGCTGCAGGCTCCCTGACCGATGGCACGCGGATCGTGACCGCATGGTGCACGACGCGGAGCTTGAGGTGGGCGGTCTTCTTTCGGGGGCCGCCGTCGAGTTCGTAGGGAAGTGGCCTCTTCATCCTGATATCGATCTTCTTGGCCGATGTCATTTTGACGAGGCTTGACTTCTCGGTCGTGCCCAATGCAGCTCGAGCGAGAACACGTCCCCACTGAATGGCACCGGAAGCTGTCACGACGGCGACATCGAGCCGGCCGTCGGTCGGCGAGGCATGGTCGAACACATTGATCCCGCCGGAGATGGATGCCACATTGCCGACGAGGACACAACTGGCCTTGCCGTCGAACCACGTGGTGCCGTCGATGGCGATCTTCGTTCGTGTCAGGCGATGGCGCACATTGCGTGCCCCGGTCCAGACGTAGGCGGCCCGACCCCAACGGTCCTTCAGCGCCCGATCGGCGTCGTGGATCATGAGCGCGTCAAGGCCGGTACCTGCCATCACGGCGAAGTGTTCGCCGTTGATCCGTCCGACATCGATGCGACGATCGTCGCCGCTGAGACCGACCTGTACCGCTTGTTCGAGGTCCTTGGGGACGTCAAGGTTTGTTGCGAGCAGGTTTGCGGTTCCGGCTGGGAGAATCGCAAGGACGGCGTTCTCGCCGACGAGCGTATCGATGGCCTGCTGCACGCTGCCATCCCCACCCCAGATAAAGAACAGGTCAGCACCCTTCGACAATGCTTCGACGATGCGACTCGGCACCTGCTTGCTCTTGGAGACTTCGTACCAGAGTGGTTCGGCCACACCTGACCGTGCGAGAACTTCGCGGAGCTCACCGAGCCCACCCCCCAAGGTCTTGTTGTTGTGCGCGATGACTGCCACGTTCGAGTACTTCATCAGACGGTCGAATCAAAGGAAAAGGGGATGAGAGCGAGATACATGAATGAGCGGTACCACCGGGGCCGCGCTCCTCAACACGAGCTCGATTCGGCCGTCGTGCAGTAACCCCGTCAGCTGGCGAGCGCGGCCATCAGGCCAACGGGATCTTCGACGGTCACCGTCAGGGCTGGGTGGCGGAAACGTCCCGTGGGCTCGGCGCCAGCGACGGGCTCACGGAACTGGATGCAGACGCCTTGGCGGGTGTCGGTGGCGAAGGTCAATCCTCCATCCGCGAATGAGACTCGGGCCGGTCCGATGACCTTCCATGGGAGGTACGGCCCGGTGACGCAGACCTCGGCGATGTTGGCAAGTGGGGTACGCACGATCCATGGTCCAAAGCGAGCGGTGAACGTGTCGTTATCAATCTCGACATAGGCGCCGCGGCCTCCCATTTGCGAAAGGCGCGCAGCAGCGCCGACCAGTCCGCCGTATGAGAAAGCGAAACGTTCCGTCTGTGACTTCATACCATATGGTGTGCCCGGCGCGTTCATAGTTCAAACCAGCCCGCTGGCGCTTCGATAATATTGCGTTCCGGAGGTTTTAATCGTGTGCGGTCGGGGTAGTAACTGGCCAGAGCATTCGACTGTGAACCCCGCCCCGGTCGAGTGGCGTCAGCGAGGCCCCACCCGTCCCGGGGCCTCGCTGATCTTTTCAGTGTGAAGCTGGAAAAGTCGAGGAGGAGGAGGAGCACTATGTCACAGGTCATCGGCAAGCAATGGTCTCGGGTGGACCGGCCACTGTGAAACAAGAGAAGGCCCACGCTTGGGTTCGCCATCCGGCGTTTGAGAAGAAGCACCTGACGGTCGGCGAACGCGCTGCAGATCATGTCCGCAATGGCATGGGCTCGTGGCCCTTTGTCTTCGTGTTTTTGGGACTGATGGCCGTCTGGGCAATGTTCAACTCGATTGTTCAGCGCGGCCATGGATTCGATCCGTATCCGTACATCCTGCTCAACCTGTTCCTGTCGATGATCGCGGGTTTGCAGGGAGCGATACTGCTCATCGCCGCGAAACGAGCTGACAGCATCTCGGCCGAGCTGGCGATGCATACGCTCAAGAACACCGAGACCGATACTATGATGCTCCAAGAGAACACTGAGCTGACGCGACAGGTGAAGGCAAACACTGACATCCTCGCCTCTATCCAGGCTCAGCTCACGGCGTTGACAGACGCGCTCTCTTCTTCAGGAACCTTGTCGTAAATCAGGTCTAGGTGAGATGTGAGTGGGTATGGCTATCGCATGCGGTTCGCGATCATCGGAAGCCACGGCTGGGACGCGTCGCGTGCGATGATCGCGATCCGATGAGCGCCGGCCTCCCCGACCGTCGGGCCGAGGTCTTTGCCTCGGTTCCAGCGAGCGCACGAGCCGCACGTGCTTTCGTGAGCAAGTGGCTTCAACATTTTGGCGCTGCCGACGATGTTGTCGGCACATTCCAGTTGGCGGTCAGTGAGCTCGTGACGAATGTGATCGAGCATGCCAATGCAGTGGATTTCTCGGTCTCCGTGGATGCTGTCGATCCCGACTGGTGGCAGGTAAAGGTATCCTGTGGCTCATCTTTGCTGATCCTGAGCGCTGATCCGCTGACATGGTCGGTCGCTCCGCCGCACTTGCCGTCGGGGAGAGGTCTCGGCATCGTGCGTCAACTCATTGATGAGATCGCCGTCAATGATCACGATGGGTCCGTCAGTATTCGCTGTCGAGTACGCCGTCTCCGTCTGATCTGACGCTTATTGGCCTGACACTCGCTCAGGCTCGGCACATCACGACGAGTGTCACGTCGTCGCTGACGCGACCGACATGAAAGCCTGACAAGTCGTCGAGAATGAGGTTGACGACCTCGGTCGCAGTACGAGATTGTGTTCCGGTCAAGAGGTCGATCGCCCGCTGCTCGCCGTAGAACTCGTGCGCCGAGTTACGCGCTTCGATCAAGCCGTCTGTATAGAAGGCGATACTGGAGCCTGGCGATATCGCCGTCTCCCGCGTCGTCCACGCCCCAGACACCATTCCGCAGATCGGACCTGTCGGGTTGAGGAGTTCTACGCCGTGGTCTGCACCCACAAGCACCGCTGGCGGATGGCCTGCGTTCGCGAAACGACATTGGCCCGTATACGAGTTGATCGATGCCACAAACGCCGTAAAGAAGCTGTCGTCGAGTCCGACTTCTTGGGAAGCCAGCCAGTCGAGGGCCGCCCCAGGTTGCAATCCGTTCCGCAAGGCAACCTTGAGCAACTCTTTGCATCTGAAGGCAGACACGGCGGCGAGTGCGCCGTGGCCTGCGATGTCGAGTACGACGACGCCGATTTCCGAGGGCCCGAGCAGCGATACGTCGTAACAGTCGCCGGCCACAAGTCCTTCAGCGGCAAGCAGGCGGGCGGCCACTGTCCATCCGGTTGGGTAGTTGCCGATCTGGTGGGCCAATTCGTCGCGCAGATGCAAGGCGAGCACGGCGTTCTGCTCAACGGACTCGCGCTCATTGATGGCCGTATCACGCTGAAGGCGAATGGTGTTGTGCATCACGTCGATGGCGTTGGCCACGTCGCGTAGTTCTTGCGGTCCCTTTGTTCGGATCGCGGCGATTTCGTCGATGTGGCCGCCACGTACCGCCGTGGTGATGTCTGCGAGTGGTCGGGTCACCCACAGTTGGAGGAGACGGGCAGCGAGCACCGTGAACATCACCATCAGGCCGAACACGATCGAAACGGACACGACGACCGCAACGCGTGCGTGTCGTGCAGAGCGGACAATCGCGGCGACCTCGCTCTGCAAGGCAGTCTCCACTGCGTCGATACGCTGGCGTAACACATCGAACAGTTGCTTGCTTTTCTCTGCTAGAGCTTTGGTCTCGGGAACGTCCGGACCCGACGTGCGGCGCGTCTCAATCGCTGGTTCAGCACCCTCGGTCAGCCAAGCGGTGGCGGCAGAGACCACCGAGTCGATCAGGGCACGTTTCGCGGGATCGGTCAATGACGCGCGTATCTCGTCAATGAGGACGAGCGCGTCCTTCTTGCCTTGTTCGAACGGAACGAGTAAGGGCTCTTGAGGGTCGAGTAGGAACCCGCGTTCGTTCGTCTCTTGATTAAGGTAGGCGCTACGAAGATTCGCCACGCGTACTGAGGCCACCGTGAGGCTCCGGCGCTGATCAAGCTTGTTCGTCCATGTAGAGATCGTGCTCGCGCCAAAGAGGCCACCGAGGACGAAGAGCATCGCGTACGCGACGCCGACGATGGCGAAGCGTTTCCGAAGCTGCACAGAGAGATCCTAACGGTTCGTCCGTGCAGGTCATCACAACAAAGTGGCTTAGTATGTTTGCCAGTATGACGCTAGGGGTATGAGTCGAGTCGGACGCGATTTGCTCTGTGGGTGTAAACACCCGCTTCATAACAGGAGGTCACATGAAACAAGTCGGCAAGAACGAATCAATCACCGTGTCGATGCACGACGACGGCACAATCGTCGTGGAGGGCGATGTTGATTTGGCGGGTGGCCCGATACTTGACTCGGCGATCTCGAGGCTAGATGCGTCCAAGCCGGTGATCATCGACTTGGCGTCGGTGGATTTCATCGATTCGTCAGGTCTGCGTATTCTGCTCTCGGCGAGTCGACGCGCGCAGGCGCAGGGCGCCACAGTTGTACTGCGAAACCCCACAGTCGGAACGCTCAACCTCCTCAGTATTACGGGCACCACCGAGCAGTTCGAGGTCGTGGCGGCCCAGCCGTGAGCGCTTCTGAAATAAGTTCGCCCGACATGAGCACGCCTGGGGCGGAGTCGCTGTTGCGTTCCGAACTCGCGGGCGCCGGGCCAGTGACGCTGACCATCCCCCCGCTGCCGTCGATGGTCCGCGTCGGTCGGCTCACGGCGAGTTCGATTGCGTCACTGGCCGACATGGTCATCGACGACATCGACGACATCAAGATCGCTGTCAGCGAAATGGTGACGCTGCTCGTACAGAGCGGTAGCCGTTCAGCCGTCACCATCCGCTTCGAGATAACCGACAGGACCTTCATCGTCGAGGCGACTACGCCGGCAACTGCTCTCGACTTCGGCCGCGCTGACGTCGCCTTGGCGACAGCAGTGTTGGACGCGGTGTCCGATGATCACCAACTCGCGTTCGCCGGCGATCGAATCATGATTCGCATCGTGAAGTCGATTGCTCGTGTCTGAACCTCGACGTGACACCGGGAGCAGCATCGTGGAGTCGTCCGACAAGGGCGAACTCTGCGAACGATTTCGGACCCTGCGCAGCACCCAATCGCCCGCACTTCGCGACGAACTCATCGTCGAGCACGCTTGGATTGCACGTTCAGTAGCCCGCCGTTTCGACCAACGCGGCGAGGCTTTCGACGATTTGTACCAAGTTGCGTCACTCGGTCTCGTCAAAGCAGTCGACAGGTTTGATCCTGAATTCGGTGCCAACTTCGTGTCGTTTGCGATGCCCACCGTGGTGGGCGAAGTGCGTCGCTACTTTCGCGATCACACATGGAGTTTGCACGTACCGCGTAGCGCCAAGGAACTCAAGCCGCTGATCAACAAGGCGATTGAGAAACTGCAGCAGGACCTCACTCGATCGCCGAGCATGGCCGAGATTGCGAGTCACCTCCAGGTCGATGTGGAGACGATACTTGAAGCGTTGGAGGCCTCGGCGGCCTACCGAACGTCATCGTTGGATGCACCGCCACGTAGCGGTGAACAACCTCGCGATGTCCATCGCAGTCTGGCCGAGGTCGACGGTGAAATCACTCGAATGGTCGATGCCACCGCGATCAAACAACTTCTTGAGACGCTTCCGGGGCGCAGCCGCATGATCGTCTATTTGCGCTTCTTCGAGCACATGAGCCAGGCATCCATCGCCGAGCATGTCGGCACGAGTCAGGTGCACGTGGGTCGGCTGCTGCAGGGCGCCCTCGAACAGTTACGAACTCAGCTCGACCCAGAGGATCTCGCCGGCCTCATCTGAACCGGGTACCCATACGGCCGTCAGGTTTCATCAAGCGCGAATCGGGGAACCTTCCACAGCATGAGCAAACGATTCACTGCTGTAGTTCTGATTGCAGCCACATTCGCAGGCGTTGCGTGTAGCTCGAACACTCGCGCATCGATCAAGTCCGACCTACAGAGCGCTGCTACCGATGTCGGTCAGGCAGTTGGCGACGCCGGCAACAACGCCGCTGAGGCGCTGGCCCGGACGATCGCGACGCAGCAGGGGGAAGAGCAGTTCAAGAATGCAGGCCAAACACTGGCGGGACCCCTGACGTGCGAAGCCAAGGTGCAAGGTGGTGTCGCCAAGATTGAAATCAGCTGCACGGGTAAGACCCAATCGGGCGGCGCGGCGACTCTGACAGGTGCAACGGCCGAGCTTCCCGGCGCGTCGGTAGTCTCGTTGAACGGACAATTCACAGGCGCGGTCGACGGCACGACAGTCTTCACAACTCAACGTCTCGGCGGCTGATCACCACCTGTAAACACTGCGAGCAGCTGCAAACACTGCGAGCGCCCTCGGAGAGATTCGAACTCCCGCACATGGTTCCGGAAACCAATGCTCTATCCACCTATCATCCCTAGTGAAGGGTTATGAGATGGCATCAGATGTAGTCTCCTCCCATGGTCCTCCCAAAGCCATTGAACCTGCCTTCGAACCGACCCGTGCAAGACGTCAACGTCTTCGGCTTGCAACACCGCGGTCGCAGCGACCGTATCAAGCGCCCGTGGATCGTGCGGTGGTCCGTCACCGGTCGGCAACGAAGCCGATCGTTCCGCACCAAAGCCGAGGCGGAACGACTCCGATCGTTGTTGTTCACCGCGATCCAACACGGCGAACGATTCGACGAGCGAACGTGCGAGCCGATGTCGTGGCTGCCTAGCGACGCCGACACGAAGATGCATACATGGGTACGGCGCTGGCTGGCTGAGCAATGGCCGGAGTGGGCTCCGCGCACGCGCACCTCGGCTGTTGAGGCGCTGGTCCGATTCGTGCCGTTGATCGTCAATCCAATCGCGCCTCTGCCGCCGGCGGGGTTGCGGGCCTACCTGCGCGGAACCCTGCAACCAGACCCGGCCGCCACCGACGCCGACGGTTGCGAAGCATGGCTCGAGACGTGGTGCCTGTCAGTTGACCAACTCAGTCGGGTCCTTCTCGCCGATGTAGAACGCCAACTCGGTCTCGGCAACAGCGGGCAGACGCTCGCGCCGCGGACTGCCGCGCGATTTCGGACCGTGGCCAAGTCGTGTGTGCGCCGAGCGGTGGAGCTTGAGATCATTTCGGTTGATCCATGGCCGCCCGCATCGCGAGGGCGCTCTCAACGAAAGGCGGTCCGGCCCAAGCGCGCCATCGACGTGCGGACCCTCCCCGATCCGGCAACGATGGCCCGCGCGATCGACGCGATCGCGAGTCACCAGCCAGCGAGCGAGACCTACAGAGTGATGACCGCCGTCGCCTATTACGCCGGGCTGCGTCCATCGGAGGTCGCGATGCTGCGTGGCCGCGTCTTGGAGCTGCCAACCTCCGGGTGGGGTCGCATCGACGTCGTCGAGGCCGACATCTCTTTCGACGAGCCTGGCGAACCGAAGACCGGTCCAAGGTCCGTGCCGATCCCGCCGCAATTGGTGGAAATTCTTCGCACGTGGACCGATCGACACGGACAGGGACAGGATGGACTGCTCTTCCGCACTCGAAACGGTGGCCGACCAACAGCTTCCAATTGGGCACGCTCCTGGCAACGCGCCCTTCGAATCATCGGACACCCGCCGCTGCGTGTTTACGACTGCCGCCACTCCGCCGCAACCACATGGTTGACAGCGGGCGTGCCGCTCGGCGAAGTAGCGCGGCGACTCGGTCACGGTGTGGAAACGCTGGTGTCGACTTACGTCGGCGTGCTCGCCGGCGACGAAGAACTTGCCAACGCCCGGATCGAAGCGGCACTGACCTCTGCGACAGGCATCGCAACCAAGGGGCGTCCCTGACGCGCCGTAGCCTCGAGTTAGTTAGCGGCTTCCTAAACCGCATTTCGTAGTTTCGATTCCTGCCGGGGGAACACACTGCCGGGGGCGCCACGTGGCCCCCGCCGAGGCCTCTCGCTCGCGACTGCCACCGAGGAGGCGCTGATGGCCTGGGTCGCCGAGCAGGCAGCCCTTGAGCACGCCAGCGAGCTGTTCGACCGCCGTTGACAATGCGTTGCGCGTCGTAGTGAGCGCGGCGGCGCTTGGTTCGCGCCATGCTGGTTGTCATGGAGAACCCGAAGGTCGCCACGTGGGCCTACCTTGACACGAACATCATCATCAGTCTGAAGGAGGCGCTCGACGGCAGGTGGCGACCTCCATCGGGAGTCCTCGGCCGGACGGATCGCCAGCGATTGAGCGCTGCTCGCATCTTCTTCTACGGCTACCGGGACCGCTGGTCGAACTGGTACCTAGCAACGTCGCGTGAAGCTCGTGCGGAACTACGAGACAGCGAGTCGCTGGCGGGGCTCGACGCAATGTTCACCGAAGTCGACTTAGACGCTGACGCTCCAACCTGACACGAGATCGAGGAGGAGGCAGCTCGATTCGAAACAGCCGGTGTCCACGCGGCAGATGCTCTTCACCTCGCTCAGGCCAGCCTGCGACCTTGGTTCAAGTACTTCGTCACCGATGACGACTGGCTGAGAACGCGAGCGAAGCAAGTAGAGCTGCGCAGCCCGTTGGAAATGGCCAGTTCGTTGGAAGCGGAACAGGTTCTCCAGATTCGCCCTGGCGAAGCG
>JAYTWP010000083.1:0-2761 GCA_043743395.1 Actinomycetota bacterium
GACACTGTTGCGCTACGAGTGCCCGCCCATCCAATGGCGCTCGAACTCCTGCAGCGCTTCGGTGGCGGTCTTGCTGCCCCCTCGGCAAATCGATTCGGCCACGTGTCGCCCACAACTGCTGAACACGTGCGCGCCGACCTCGGCGACGCCGTCGATCTCGTGCTCGACGGAGGTCCGTGCCCGATCGGCGTCGAGTCCACGATCGTCGACTGCACGTGTTCGCCACCTCAGGTATTACGCCCGGGTGGCATCCCCACCGAGGTCGTTGCGGCTTTGCTCGACGGCGTCCTCGCCGCGCCGGGCGGGCCGTCCCGAGCCAGCGGCATGCTCGCATCTCACTACGCGCCCAGGTGCCGGGTGGAGGTCGCGTCAACGCTCGAGGAAGCAAGAGCGAGGGCGTCCGCCCACCTCTCGCACGGGCAGCACGTCGACATCCTCGATCCCAATGACGATCTCGTGGCCGCCGCCCAGCAGCTCTATGCGTGGCTGCGCAATGCCGATGCCCGCAACCTCGATGTCGTGGTGGCCGTCTTGCCATCAGCGGCCGGTCTCGGTCATGCGATCCGCGACCGCCTGATCAAGGCCGCAGGACTCGGCTAATACCGGGCTGTCGATTACAGCACTCGGTACCGGCAGGGAGGCGCGGTCACGCGAATGCGCCCGGCCGGTTGAGGTGGAACACCCACACATCCCGGACATCATCCACACTCGGTGGCGCAATGGTGCCCGAAGACGCGACGGTGAGGCTGACGGTAGAGGAACCCGCATCAGGCACAAGATCGAGACGGCACCAACACTCACTCGGCTCGTAGAGGTGCGTCTCCAAGACGTAGGGCGGATCGTCCACCAGAACCTCGCCGATCCACGATGTCACGACGAGCAATGCCTCAAAGGCCTCAGCAGGGAGCGCAGCGATGACAAACGACGGCGAATCATGCTGAGCACGACCCGACCTTTGCTGGGGTTCGCGCGCTTGCGGTTGCCGCCCTCGCGGTTGACGCTCCGGCGGTTGGCCCACGGGTGCCGGCGATTGTGACGCAACGTCGGGTTCGTCGAACGTCAGCGGTCGGCGGCCCGTGAGGTGCGCAACAACAGCATCGAATGCGGCGTTGATCGTGCGCATGTCGTCCGCGTTGCCACCCCGATCCGGATGACACTCGAACGCGAGGCGACGCCGGGCGAGACGTGCGTCGGCCAATGTTGCATCGTGTTCGATGCCCAACACCACGAACGGATCTGGAGCGGTCATGCCATTCGGTCGCGCAGCAGCGCGTAGGTTGCGCGCACCGCTGCCACTGCGTCGTCGTCGATGTCGGCGGAGCGACGAATATCAATGGTCGCGCCGAGGTTCCAGCGTCGCGCCACGATCGACGGATCAATCTCTTGCAGAACCGACGCCGCCTGAACACACGCGCCTGCGGCCACCGCTTGTTCGGCATCGGCCACCACCACGGGTAGGTCGCACAGATCAGCAAGAACTTGTCGATAGGCGGCCGAATGAGAGCCGCCCCCAACGGCAATAACTCGCCGCACATCGGGCACGTGTAGGCGAAGCGCGTCGAGACCGTCGAGGAGTCCACACACCACACCTTCGACCGCGGCGCGGGCGAATTGTTCACGAGTGGCATCGGAGCGCACGCCGGAGAATGTGCCCGTTGCCGTCGGCCGGTTCGGTGTGCGTTCACCGTCGAGATAGGGCAACAACGTGATGCCTCCCGCCCCGATCGGCGCGGCCATCGCCAACACATCGAGACCCGCGTGGTCGACACCGAGCAGGCGCGCCACCGTATCGGTGACCTTGGTGGCGTTGAGCGTGCACACGAGTGGCAGATACCGACCAGCGGCGTCGGCGAAACCGGCCACTGCGCCAGTGGAGTCAGTGGTTGGGTGATCGGCGACGGCGTACACGGTGCCCGACGTGCCGAGCGAGAGCACGGCGTCGCCGGGCTGCAACCCCAGTCCGAGCGCAGCGGCCATATTGTCGCCGGTGCCGGGACCGACTACTGCGTTGCACCACGTGCCCGCCGGTTCGAGCGGGCCAAGGACACGGGGCACCACATGCGCCCAATCGCGTTCCTTGTCGATGATGGACAGCAGATCCCAGCAGTAGTCACCCGTGGTGGGCGACCAATATCCGGTACCGCTCGCATCGCCCCGATCGGTGCACATTGCCTCGGTGAGTCGATATGTGATCCAGTCGTGAGGCAGCAAGACGTGAGCAAGGCGGGCCCAGTTGTCGGGTTCGCTCCGATGCAGCCACGACAGTTTGGCGATCGTGAACGCGGCAACTGGCACGCTGCCGCAGGCGGCGGCCCAATCGGCGGCTCCACCCGGGAGCTGCTTCAGGAGCCAACCTGCGTCGGGCGCCGTTTCGGTGTCGTTCCACAACTTGGCATCACGGATGACATCGCCCGCTTCATCGAGCGCGACCATGCCGTGCTGTTGTCCAGCGACGCTGATTGCCTCCACGGGCAGCGCTCCAGCCTGAAGCCACGCGCCTTCGAACGCCGTCCACCAAGCGTGCGGATCCTGCTCGCTGCGTGGCGGCGTGGTCGGTGGATGCGGCATCGAGCCACGCGCGATGACTTCACCACTGTCGAGGTCGCGGACCTCGACCTTGGTGGATTGTGTAGACGAATCGACTCCCGCGACGTTGGGCATGAACGCACAGTAGCGGCGCGCGCGAAACCTGTTACAGCTGACGAGGCCCTGCCTGCGTGAACGCCGTGCCCGGTGGGTCGACAGCCCACGCAGCCGGGTG
>JAYTWP010000084.1:0-5585 GCA_043743395.1 Actinomycetota bacterium
AGCGGCCGCGTCGCTCTCGCCACTGGGTGGTTCGCCGCCTCACTCGTTGGACTGCTCTGGGGGCTTCGCCGCCTCCAGAGCCGTCGCATCATTTGATGGTGGATCTGTTACCGATCCCTGACGCCACATGGCTTTGGGAGAACGAACCGTGCCGTGCAGCGTGTCCTGTGCATACCGATGCAGGTGCGTACGTGACGGCGATTGCCGAAGGTCGTTTCCGCGAGGCCTACATGATTGCGCGAGGACCGAATCCGTTCCCGTCGATATGTGGGCGGGTGTGTGCGGCACCGTGCGAGTCAGCGTGCCGCCGCGGCAAGATCGATGCGCCGGTGTCCATCCGTGCGCTCAAGCGTTTTGTGAGCGAGCGTTATGGCGTCGAGAGCTTCGCCGGCGCGAGCGCGTGGCATGAGGGCCATGGACCCGTGCCAGAGGCCTCTGGCAAATCAGTTGCAGTCATCGGCGGCGGCCCAGGCGGACTCGCCGCGGCGCACGATCTCCGCCTTGCCGGTCATCCGGTCACCATCTATGAAGCCGAGTCCATCCTCGGCGGCATGATGGTCCTCGGTATCCCTGAATACCGCTTGCCTCGACCGCTGATCGAGCGCGAGATCCAAGCGATCCTCGACCTCGGAGTCGACGTGCGGCTCAGCTGTCGCATCGGCCGCGACATCAGTTTCGACGAGATCCTCGCGCAACACGAAGCGGTGTTCGTGTGCGTCGGTACTGCCCGCGGACGCAGTCTCGACATCCCGGGTAACGATCTCGACGGCGTCTTCAAGGCAGTCGAGTTCTTGCTCAATGTGAACCGCGGCTTTCGCGTGAATCTCGGCGAGCGTGTCGTCGTGGTTGGCGGAGGCAACGTCGCGTTCGACGCAGCGCGCACGGCATTGCGCGCTGCAGCCAACGACGAAGCCGCACCTGCCCCCGTCACCCTTGGTTCGAGCGCCGACGATGACGCCCGCCGCGGTCTGACGACAACACTCGATGCAGCCCGCGCCGCTTTGCGCGCGGGTGTTCTCCATGTCACCGTTGTGGCGCTCGAGTCGTTCGCTGAAATGCCGGCGGCACTCGAAGAAATCGAGGAGGCCGAGGCCGAGGGGATTCACATCGTGTATCGTCGCGGTCCGCACCGCATTGTTGGCGACGGTCGTGTCACGGGCCTTGAGACCATCGAGGTCGTGTCGGTGTTCGATGAACAGCATCGCTTCGCACCGGTGTTCGCACCGGGTACGGAGTCCGTCATCCCCGCCGACACTGTGATCCTCGCTGTTGGTCAATCACCAGATGTCGACTTCCTCGGTGAGGGCACCACGGATCGCAACCGTTTTGGTGGCGTTGCCGTCGATACGGCTCTGCACTCGACACATCCTCGCGTCTGGGCCGGTGGCGACGTTGCCTTCGGCCCACGCAACCTGATCGACGCCATTGCTGATGGGCGCAAGGCCGCAGCATCGATTCATGCAACCTTGTCGGGCGACGCATCCAACGCACCTGCTACAGCACCATCGCCGTCATCGATGCGTATCGAGTTGATCGCGAAGCCCAACTTCCGGCGCATGGCCACGGGCTACGACGCGATAGCGCGAGTCACCGTGCCGAGTGTTCCCAACGAGCGACGCGTCGGATTCGCCGAAGTGGAAACCGGATACGACGAAGGTCATGCGGTGCTCGAAGGACTGCGATGCCTGCGTTGTTTCGACAACATCATGCTCAAACCCGAACTGTGCATCTTGTGTGGCCTGTGCGTGGATGTGTGCCCGACCGATTGCATCTCGATTGTGCGCGCTGATCATACCGGTCACGGAACTGCCGCACAGTCGGTGCTCTTGCTCGATGAAGAAATGTGTATCCGGTGCGGGTTGTGTGTCAACCGGTGCCCACCATCAGCTCTCTCGATGGTTTACGCCAAGGAGGTTGTGTCATGATCGACCAAAAAGCTGGCAGTGGCGAACATATGCGTGATGGACTCGAGCCCGACGTCTATCCGGTACCCGAAACCCGGTTGCAGCGACTGAGACACACGGACGCGTGGCGTTCCGTTTTCCGCCATCCTCAGCTCGACACACCACGCGGTCGAGCGCTGCAGGGCTTTTCGAATGTGTTTCTGCACGTCTATCCAGTCAAGGTGCCGCGACGCGTTTTGCGTCTTCGCTACTCATGGCGACTGGGCTACATCGCCACCGTGCTCTTCACGATCCTGTTGGTCACAGGCATCTACTTGATGTTCTTTTACACTCCGTCGGTCACTGCCGCGTACGGCGACATGCAGCAACTCCGTACCGGCGTCGGCTTTGGCCAACTCGTGCGTAACGTGCACCGCTGGTCCGCTCATCTCATGGTGCTCGTGGTCGTCCTGCACCTCATTCGTGTCTTCTTCGCCGGTGCGTACAAGCGTCCACGCCAGTTCAACTGGGTGGTCGGTATGGCGTTGCTCCTCATCACGCTTGCGTTTTCTTTCACCGGATACCTGCTTCCATGGGACCAGCTCAGCTATTGGGCCGTCACCGTCGGAACGAGCCTCGTGAGCAACGTGCCGGTCCTGGGTGGGCAGTTGAGCGACCTGCTCATCGGTGGTCCACAGATCGGACAGGCCACGTTGCAACGCTTCTACGCACTGCATGTCGCGGTGTTGCCGCTGGCGCTCGCAGTGATGCTGATGGTGCACATTTGGCGAGTTCGTAAGGATGGCTTCGCGGTCCGTCGCGGCAGCGAGAGCTCGGGTGCTTTTGCCGAGAGCGCGACGGAAATGAACCTCGGCGCCGCAGCAGGCGCCGACGATTCCCCGTCGATCGACGCATCACCCGCGTCGCCAGCGTTGCCCGCGGCCACGGCGTTGGCGCTTGAGAAGGGCGATCGCATTCGTCTGCTCGGGGTGGTCGATCGTGAGTCCGTGACGGCCGAAGAACGGCTCACCGACGACACGGTGTTTGCGTGGCCGCACCTGCTCGTGCGTCATGTCGTTGTCGGTCTCGGGACGGTGGCCACCGTGCTTGCCCTCGGTGTCGCATTTGCTGCCCCGTTGGCAGATGTCGCGAACCCGAACCTCACACCGGCCTCCGAAAAAGCACCCTGGTATTTCGCAGGTTTGCAGGAACTGTTGGCGCACTTCGACCCGCTGATCGCCGGAATCCTCGTGCCGGCTGGCTTCTTGTTCGTGCTTGCGATGCTGCCGTACTTGGATCGCAATGAGGCAACGGAATCGAGATATCGAAAGGTGGCGATTTCGGCGTTTGCCACGGTCTTGATCGTTGCCGTTGTGCTCACGGTGATCGGCGCCCTGTTCCGAGGTCCGCACTGGAAGTTCGTCCTGCCGTGGCAGCACTGGTACTTGGAGATGTGAGGAAACATCATGGCGACAACACGTAGAAATCTTCTTCGCACCGGTTGGAAGCTTGGCGGGAGTCTGCTTGCGCTTGCGGCAGGGTGGACCTCATGGGAACTGCTCCGCCCGCTGACTGCGGCAGGGGCGAGCGGCAAGATCAAGGTCGGCAGCGCTTCCAACTTCGCCAAGGGCACGGCCACGTTCGTGAATCAGGGTCGCCTGTATGTCGCAAACGCGGATGGCCATCTCTTTGCGTTGTCGCAGAAATGCCCACACCTCGGCTGTCGTGTCGAATTCTGTGACAGCTCCGGGCAATTCGAATGTCCTTGCCACGGCTCGGTGTTCAACCTCGGCGGCGAGTGGGTCAGCGGCCCATCTCCTCGCGGAATGGATCAGTTCGAACTCGCGGCCGAGGGCGACCAGTTGGTTGCCGATACGAGCAAGAAGATCGTTGGGCTCGGTCATGAATCTGCGAAGTTCTCCAAGACCTCGAAGGGCCCGGCTTGTTCCGGGAATGGGTGACCGAAATGCCCGAACAGAGAAGCGGTCCAAAACTTCACGAACCAGAGTGGCTGCAGCGCAGCCTTGATCGATATCTCGTTTGGGGCTTGGTGTTCATGGTCGTGCTGATCGTGGCGTTTCCCCTCTACCGACTTCGTGAACCAACACTGCGCGCCGACGCAACGGCCGAGCAGCAGAAGAGCTACGAAAAGACCGGTGGCGATCTGTTCTCCACCAACTGTGCGTCGTGTCACGGTAAGCAGGCCTCTGGTGGCACAGCGCCCACACTGAACTCCAAGCAGTTCCTCAGTACAACGACGAACAATCAAATGGGTCTGATCATTACCGGTGGGGTGTCGGGCTCATCGATGTCCGCGTGGAGCCTGGACTACGGCGGGGCGCTCACCGACGAACAGATCCGCCAGCTTGTCACGTACCTACGCACTCTCGAGCCAAACGCGCCGAGCATTCCCGACTGGCGCACGGGCGCCAAGGCGAAACCCTGACCACGCTCCGATCAGTACTGTTCGAGTAACTGACTCGCGGGCGCCCAGCAACTATGCGTCCCACTGCAGATTCGTTCGGGAAGGCGTACAGACGCGATCGGCCCAGCGCCGAGGTCTTGCGCTGCGAAGATCTGACATTCGGACACATCGTTGTTCATATCTGTTGTGAATGTGACCACGTAACCGTCGTCCTCGGCGGTTGACCCCAGCCGCGGAGCCATCGGGGCTTCGCTTGCAAAGACGCCGTCGGGAAATTTGTATTCGTCGACGTGCCCGGTGTGCGTGTCGAGTTTGGCGAGACCGTTGAACAAGAACCAACCCGGCTTGCCGGTGACGGCGTAGGTGTAGCGATACGGCTGACCCCCGTAACCGCCATTGATCGTGCCGAACTCGAGAATGCGGTCGTCGAGCCGTTCTTCGGTGGTGACGCCGGTACGGAGATTGAACCGCCAGCGATACGGATGCGGCTGCATCCGGGCAAGGTCGAGGAAACGGAACATTTGCTCGAACTCGGTGTCGTCGGGCGACGACTTTGGGCTCGGATGCGTTTGATAAAAGCCGTCGAGTACGACATCGTCACCATCTTCGAACGCGTTGATCCAATGCAGGACGTACGTGGGATTCGCCTCGAACCACCGGATGTCGCCGACCCCGCCGCGACGCGGAATGATCGCGAAACGAGTGGGCAGATCGGGATAGTAACGAACTGCATAGATGTCCCGTTCGAGCAGATGCGGGTCCCAGAACATCGGGCAATCGTTGAGGATCGCGTAGTTCTCGGTGAAGGCCATGTCGTGCGGCAAGCGCGGTCCGGTCAACGGAATCGGTGTGTAATGCACCAGATCGTCGCGCGCGTCGACGACGCCGTAATGCATGTACGGCGCCTGTGTCGAATAGTTGAAGAACAACATCTCTCCGGTGCGTTCGTCCACTTTGGTGTGGGCCGAAACGCCCTCGGCAGGAAAGCGGCCACCCCATGTTTCGCGTCCGAGGTCGACCAACGAGATGGGGTCATGTCGATAGAGATCGCCACATTGGTAGAAACTGGTCTTGGCGATACCGGCATGTACGACGACGTCAGTGCTCGAGGCATCTTTCAGGCGCGATCGCGCGCCCCACCCGTCGGTGCGCAGTGATCGCTGTGGACTCTCGGCAAGACCGACCCACAACGCGTGTCCGGCTTCATTTTCTGCAGTGAGCCCTGCGGTACGCACAAACCGGTTGGCGTAGCGCACCCGACCATCGGCAAAGCTGAT
>JAYTWP010000085.1:0-5301 GCA_043743395.1 Actinomycetota bacterium
GAGGCACTCTCCGAAACTGTCGAGGATGAGGTTCGTCTGCACGGCAATGAAGTGTCGAGCGCAATCGTTGGTCTCGCCGTGCTCGACCACTTGCGCGAAATCGACGAGGTGGCATACCTGCGTTTCGCGAGCGTGTACAAGAACTTCGACGCGGCTCGGGATTTCGCTCAAGAACTGCAGTTGCTACAAAAGCTGCAGTCAGACCAGTCCTGAGTCAGCGCGCACATAGCGACTGAACACAAAGCCGTCGTCCTCGAGCAGATGCGCGAGTCGAAAGGCGTGGCTGATCGGCGGTGAATCGGTGGTGAGCCGCGGCCCGGACCCACCAATGAGTTGTGGCGAGGTGGTGAGATTGATCTCATCGATCAGACCATTGGCCGCAAGAGCTCCGTTCAGCGACGGCCCCCCTTCGGCCTGCACGAACGTTGGGTTGCCAGGCAGCATTCTTAGCGCAGACGCCAAGTCGAGTTCGCCAACGCCCGCTCGAACGCTGTGCACCGCACACGGTGGGGCATCTTCGGGCAAGATCAAGAATCCGGCCCCGCTCGTGAAGAGCGCCGTGTCGAGATCGACTCGCCCGGAGCGGCTGACGACGCCGATCCGCTGACCAGGTTTGCGCGGCACGCCGTAGCCTTCGGCGCGTACCGTACCAGCACCGACGATGATGACGTCTGCAAGCGATCGCAGCGTCAAGAGAACATCGCGGTCGGCGTCGCTGGAGAGCGCAGCTGACATGCCATCGAACACGGTCGAGCCGTCGATACTCGCCACCATGCACACGCCGATCCATGGGCGTGCGTTCTGTCCGACTGGGCGATCAACGCCGTACGCGTCCAACGCAGTGATCGGCGCGGCGGGTGAGGGATAGAGGCGTTGCATGGCGCGATACTCTCACCATGACCGAGAGCACGTCGACCGCAACCCAACCTGGCCCAGCCGAGACGCGCACCGCTTTTCGTACGTGTCCGCTGTGTGAAGCGGGCTGCGGCCTCGAGATCACGATCAAGGGCCAACAAGTCGTACGCATCCGCGGTGACCGTGACGATGTCTTCAGTCATGGTTTCATTTGTCCGAAGGGCTCAACTCTCAAACAACTGCACGATGACCCCGATCGGCTCCGCAAGCCTCTCGTCAAGCGAGATGGCGTACACGTGGAGGTGGAGTGGGCCGAGGCGTGGGAGCACGTTCACCGCGGACTCGCCCACGTCATTGATCGCCACGGTCGCGAGTCGATCGCGGTGTACGTCGGCAACCCCACCGCGCACAGCCTCTCGGCGATGATGTTCAACCGGACACTTCTCCAAGCTGTCGGTACCCGCCATCGCTACAGCGCCTCGACGGTCGACCAGATGCCGCGTCAGGTGGCCGCCGCCTACGTGTTCGGCACGGCAGTGAGCGTTCCTGTGCCCGACCTTGACCGCACCGACTACTTGATGATCCTTGGTGCGAATCCGTATGCCTCCAATGGCAGCATGTGCACGGCCCCTGATTTCCCGGGACGCATCGAGGCCATTCGAGCACGGGGCGGCAAGTTGGTGGTCGTTGATCCGCGTCGGAGTCGTACCGCCGCGGAGGCCGACGAGTGGCTACCGATCCGTCCCGGTTCGGACGCGTTGTTGCTGATGTCGATCGTCAACGTGTTGTTCGCCGATGGCCTCGCCGACCCTGGTCCGGTGGTTTCAGGTCTGCTCAACGGCGTGGACGAACTTCGCGAGCTGAGCGCGCCGTTCACTCCGCAAGCGGTGGCCGGCGCCACTGGTCTTGACCCAACGGTGGTGCGCAGAATCGCCCACGAGCTTGCCGCGGCACCGTCGGCCACTGTGTACGGCCGCATCGGTACCACGACCACCGAGTTTGGCACGACGGCGTCGTGGCTGATCGATGCCGTCAACATTCTGACTGGCAACCTCGATCGACCCGGTGGGGCGATGTTCGCAATGCCGGTGGCGGGCGGCGCGAGCACGCGTGGGAAGTCTGGCACCGGTGCCGGATTCAACATCGGTCGGGGTCACACGCGTGTGCGCCAACTTCCAGAAATCATGGGGGAGTACCCGGTTGCCGCGCTTGCGGAGGAGATCTCCGAGCCGGGTCCGGGCCAATTGCACGCCATGATCACCGTCGCGGGTAATCCGGTGCTGTCGACGCCGAACTCGAACCGTCTCGATGAGGCTTTGGCAACGCTCGACTTCATGGTGAGTGTCGACATGTACCTCAACGAGACCACTCGGCATGCGAATGTCATCCTTCCACCTCCGTCGCAGCTGCAGCGCGGTCACTACGATCTCCTCCTACTGCAGTTCGCGGTCCGCAACGTAGCCAATTACAGCCCAGCCCCACTGCCACTCGCCGACGGCCAACCCGACGAATGGGAGGTCATGGCCAAGCTCGCGGCGATCCTCCAGGGCCAAGGAATTGATGCCGATTCGGCAATTGTTGATGAATCGTCAATTTCAAGCTTGGTCCACCACTCTGTGTCAGATCCGAACTCACCCATTTGCGGCCGCGATGCCGACGAGATTCTGGCCATGCTCGCTGCAACCGGACACCGCGGGCCCGAGCGAATGCTCGATTTCATGCTCCGAACAGGCCCATTTGGCGATGGTTTCGGCGTCAATCCACAGGCTGTGAGTTTGCAGACCCTGATCGAGCATCCACACGGCATCGACTTCGGTGCGCTCGAGCCCCGGCTTCCGGAAATCTTGCGCACGCCATCGGGTCGTATCGAACTCGCGTCGCCCGCCCTTGTCGCCGACATACCTCGTCTCGCGGCGGCGATACAGACGCTGGCCGCCGATCGCCTGGTCTTGGTCGGACGTCGTCACCTTCGTTCGAACAACTCCTGGATGCACAACATCGAGGTGCTGGTCAAGGGTAAGCCTCGATGTACGCTGCACGTCCATCCTGAAGATGCAGTTGAGCTCGGCCTTGTACATGGTGGATTTGCGAAGGTCACGAGCCGGGTCGGCAGCGTCGACGCGCCCGTCGAGGTGACCGACGAGATCCGTCCAGGGGTGGTGAGCCTGCCCCACGGTTGGGGTCACGGCGTTGCCGGGACGCGCCTGCGCGTGGCCGGCGAACGTGCCGGAGTGAACTCGAATGTGCTCGCCGACCACGAATCGATCGATCCACTGTCGGGCACGTCGGTGCTCAACGGAATACCGGTCACCGTCGAGCCCATCGCCGCGGCCGTCGGCGGCTGAGCACCCGGACGGCCGATTTGGCCTGTGGATAACAACTCCCCGGTTACCTTGAGTTCACCGAAAAGCAATGGCGTCCACACAGTATCCAGAGCAAATTCACATGGTTATGCCCCTTCCTCCCCACAGGCCTGTGCACCTACGCTGCATGCCGTGACGGCCGCGGTGACGGGGCGCGGATGGGAGACGCACAGAGCTGAATTCTCCTCAGCAGATGTTCGACTCGGGGCAAGTGTCCTAAACCTGCGACCTCGCACCGCGGCCAAATCACGTCAGCTACGACGGTCGGTATCGCCCTCGTCGAGCAGTATTTGTGCAAAAGTAGTACTTGACAGCGGTGTAACTACAATGCTGTAATCTTCCCACTGCTTGTGGCCCGGTCGCCTGATCGTGGTTACTAGGCACAATATGTTGTGGTTTGTGGTCGTCGGAGCCTGAAACTGTTCACACAGTTGCGGCAGCGTCGTCTCCGAACCGCCCCCAGCACAACCGATTGCACCAAGTGCCCACGAACCAACCACGAACGAATCCCGAACCAGTCACGAAAGTAGGACTACCAGATGTCTTTGGCGCCAGAACGACTCTCCATCGGCTTGAACCGTCACTTCACCTCGCCGGGTGTGCATCCGTACGATCAAGTCGCTTGGGAACGTCGCGATGCGCGGATCAGCAACTGGAAAGACGGAACGGTTGCCTTCGAGCAACTCGACGTCGAGTTTCCTGCGGGTTGGTCGCTCAACGCGACCAACATCGTCGCCCAGAAGTACTTCCGCGGCGCGCCGGGCACGGCCGAGCGTGAGCGCTCGTTACGCCAGGTCATCGATCGTGTCGTCGACACCATCACCATGTGGGGGATCGAGGGCGGCTATTTCGTCGACGAGTCCGAAGCCGACAATTTCAGCAATGAGCTGAAGTTCATTCTCGTCACACAGCGCGCCGCATTCAACAGCCCTGTCTGGTTCAACATCGGCGTGGCCGGAGTGCCACAGCAAGCCAGTGCGTGCTTCATCTTGTCCGTGGACGACACCATGGATGGCATCCTCAACTGGTACCGCGAAGAGGGCACCATCTTCAAGGGTGGGTCCGGCTCGGGCATCAACCTGTCGAAGATCCGTTCGAGTCAGGAACTGTTGCAGGGCGGCGGAACCGCGAGCGGCCCGGTCAGCTTCATGCGTGGCGCCGATGCGTCGGCCGGCACCATCAAGAGCGGTGGCAAGACGCGTCGTGCGGCGAAGATGGTGATTCTCAACGTCGATCATCCCGACATCGAAGAATTCGTGTGGTGCAAGAGCAAGGAAGAGAACAAGGCGCGCGTGTTGCGCGATGCCGGTTTCGACATGGATCTCGACGGCGTCGACTCGTTCAGCGTTCAGTATCAGAACGCGAACAACTCGGTTCGTGTCACAGATGAGTTCATGCAGGCCGTCGGCGAAGACGCCGACTGGAACCTCACTGCGGTGACCGATGGCCGCGTCATCAAGACCCTTCGTGCCCGCGATCTCTGGCGCCAAATCGCAACCGCATCGTGGGAATGCGCCGACCCGGGTTTGCAGTTCGACACCACGATCAACAAGTGGCACACGGCTCATGCAACCGGTCGTATCAACGGCTCCAATCCGTGCAGCGAGTACATGCACCTCGACAACTCGGCATGCAACCTGGCGTCGATCAACCTGTTGAAGTACCTCGACGAGGAAGGCACCTTCGACATCGATGCCTACAAGCACACCATCGAAGCGGTGTTCACGGCGCAGGAGATCCTTGTTGGCCGTGCCGATTACCCAACCCCATCCATCGCCGAAACGAGCCGTCAATTCCGTCAACTCGGTCTTGGTTACGCCAACCTCGGCGCATTGCTCATGGCGCTCGGTCTTCCCTACGACTCGCCTCAGGGGCGGGCGTGGGCGGCGGCACTCACCTCGCTGATGACTGGCCACGCCTATGCCACCAGCGCTCGCACGGCGAGCCGTATGGGTCCGTTCTCGGGCTTCAGTGACAACGAGGTGTACATGCTCAATGTGTTGCGCATGCATCGCGATGCCAGCTACGAGATCGAAGCTCCTGCTGCTGTCCCGGTCGATCTGCTGACAGCGGGTCAGCAGGC
>JAYTWP010000086.1:0-16012 GCA_043743395.1 Actinomycetota bacterium
GTTGACGACACGCCACCACGGCAACTCACTGTCGGCGCTGGCCAGCAGATGACCCACAAGTCGGGATAATTTGGGGAAGCCAGCGTCGTGAGCAATGTCGCCGTATGTAACCACTTCTCCCTCTCGCAAGGCGCGAATGACGTCGAGAATCTGCTCGTCTCGCTGACGGGATAGCGTCACGAAGGCGTGATGTCAGCCGCCTCATGGCGGCCCAGTTTGTGAATGAGCACGAACGAAACGGACACCCCGACCTTGATCGTGCGGCCGCCGCCTGCGATCGAGACGCAATGGAACGGGTACCTCGCATGATCTCCGGCGATCTCACCCAGACCGCGGTCGTCGTCGAACTCGGTCACAATTCCGCTGAGGCGAGATTCGGCGGGCGCAGCCATCAGGCGATGATTTTGGAAATCGGAAGCTCGAGGATGCCTGTTGCGCCGGCGTCTTTGAGTGCTGGAATCAGGACGTTGATCTGGTTCTTGGCAACGACTGTCTCGACCGCAAACCCGCCATCGCCAGCCAATTCGCTGACGGTCGGCGCCTTGAGTGCCGGCACCAGGGCCAACACCGCCTGCAGATTCTCGCGTGCAACGTTGAGCTTGACGAGCACCTTGCCACGCGCGTCGAGGGTGCCCATGAGCAATGTCATCAACTGCTGCATTGCATGACGCTTCACCGGGTCGGCATATGAGTCCTTATTGACGACGACTTCCGTGTAACTCGTGAGCATGGTGTCGAGAATGCGCAGCCCGGCGGCGCGCAAGGCGCGGCCCGTCTCGGTGATGTCGACGATGCAATCGGCGATGTCGGGGATCTTCGCTTCGCTCGCTCCGTAGGAGAGACGAATGTCGGCTTCAATCCCCTTCGAGGCGAAATAGCGCCGCGTGAGTTCGGGGTATTCGGTGCTGACGCGCAGGCCCTGGGGCAACTCTTCAACGGACTGGGCAGGCGAATCGCCCGCAACTGCAACCACAACCCGAATCGGTAACGATGTCGCTTTTGAGTATTTGAGTTCGCCGAGGCTGACGATGTCACTGGCGGTTTCCTCGACCCAATCACGTCCGGTGATGCCCAGGTCAAACAGACCCTCGGCCACATATAAGGGAATCTCCTGGGGTCGCAGAATACGCACCTCTGCGATGCGCGGATCGTCGATCGAGGCCTTGTAGTCGACCGCCGAGTTTCGACTGACCGCGAGATCCGCGGCCTCGAAAAGTTCGAGGGTTGCCTTTTCGAGTGAGCCTTTGGGGAGGACGAGCCGCAACACAGTGGTCAGGATAGGCCGAAGAAGTGATGGGTCGGGGTCCAAATATCGGGAGGTGGCAGCGCTGACTGCGAGCTTTAGTGCGCGGTGGGTGCGTCTGCGAGGAGACGCAGTGCGTGCGGCACGATGTCGATGATCGCACCAAACTGCTCGACGCAGCCTTTTGGTGAGCCAGGGGTGTTGCAGATGATGGACTGCCCTCGAATGCCGGCGATGCCCCGGCTCAGTCGACCGAGAGGACTCACGAGACGCATTGCCTCCGCCAAGCCCGGAGCCTCACGCTCGATCACGGCGCGAGTGCCTTCGGGTGTCTGATCTCGCGGTGCGAAACCGGTACCTCCCGTGGACACGATGACGCCGGAGAAGCCGTGGGCCATTTCGCGCAACGCCGCAGCGACGTTGTCTGCACCGTCGGCGCACACGCGATGCTGCACGACATCAAAGCCCGCAGCGCCGAGTTGATCGACCAGCGCCCGCCCGCTGAGATCTTCACGCGTGCCGTGGCTCACGCCATCGCTCACGGTGAGCACCTTCGCCGAAACGGTGAGTTGATCGCTGCTCATGGTGACGCACGGTAGCGAATGATGACCATGCCGTCAGTGTCGGCATCTTGCGGCAACACGCGAAAGCCTTTGCCGAATCGAACCCACGGATCGGCGAGCGGGTCGGTGATGATCTCGAAACCCGCCGGAGTCGGGTGATCGATGGACTCGGCTGCGGTAACGGTGCAGACGCTGAAGACGAGCAATCCCCCCGGCTTCACCAGCGGTGCAGCCGCATCGAGGAGCTGTTGCTGGATCACGGCAAGCTCGTCGATGTCACGTGCAGTCACCCGCCACCGCGCATCGGGCCGGCGCCGCAACGCGCCGAGTCCACTACACGGCGCGTCGATGAGCACGCGGTCGAAGCTGGCGTTCATGAACGGCGGCTCAGCACCGTTGGCGATCACGACAGGAAGGTCGTAGCCGAGTCGATGCGCGTTCTGCGCAATGAGCGCCGCGCGGTGGGGCTGCAGATCGGCGCCGATCACGTGTGCTCCGGCGGACGCCATGGCCGTTGCCTTACCACCGGGCGCCGCGCACATATCGAGGATCAGGTCGCCTGGCTGAGCTTCGACCAGATCGGCAACCCATTCGCTTGCAGAATCTTGGATGTATCCATCGGCCCGTTCGTGGACAGGAGGCGGCTCGTTCATACATTCGAGCGCGGCCAAGGCCTCGAACTCGCCGAGCTCGCGGATGAACCGATCAACTATCCAATCGGGGTAGCTGAGCCGGGTCGCATCGTCGGGCCACACCGTTTCGGCATCTGCGACCCGACGGAGTACGGCGTTGACGAAACCTCGAACTTTCGGGTGCGCCAGCTCGACTGTCTCGCCGACTGCCGCGTGCCGTGCAGTACCTCCAAATTTGAGCTGGTAAGCACCAAGGCGGAGCAACGTGCGCACCTCGGCATCGGGCTCAGTGAGAACGAAGCGCTCGACCAGGTACTCGCAGGCGCGGCGCATTCGGGTTGTGCCGTAGACAAGATCAGTGACGAAGCGACGGTCTTGCTCGGTGAGCGAGCTGCGACCGAGCATGGCGGGAACGACGAGGTTTGCGTACGCACCATCGTGATCGATCCGGAGCAGGGCTTCGTAGGCGACCTGGCGAGCGCTCTGGCGAGGGTCAGAGCGACGAGGACGGTCTGCGGGCTGACGCCGAGGCGCACTCACGACTCGGACCGTTGGAGCAGTAGATCGAGTGCACCTGGTCGGGCACCGTTGGCCCATGCAAGCGCATCCATGGCCGGTTTCCCCTCGGGCTGCACGCGCGTGAGCAGCAATGCACCCCGCCCACAAGCGACGATGTTCGGGGCGACGAACGAGCCAGCGGAGCCTGTTGCACCGGTGACTTCTGCAGCCAGAACCTTGAGTCGCTTACCGCGAAAGTTTGTCCACGCAAGGCCCACGCGGACCAGACGATCGATCTCGGTCGCGTCGCAACTCCAGTCGATGAGGAACTCAGCCGGTGAGAGCTTGGCCGCATGCGTAATCTCGCCCCGCTGGGGCACTGGCACCCCGACGCCGCGCACGAGCGACGAGACCAACAGGTGCGAGCCGACCTCGACAAGGCGCTCGCGCAGAGTGTCAGCGGTATCGCGAGCGAGTATCGGCACCTCGACGACGTCGAGGATGGGACCATCATCAAGCCCCTCGTCGAGTTGCATCAGGCACACGCCGGTGACGGTGTCGCCGGCCAGCAGCGCACGCTCGACCGGCGCCGCGCCACGCCATCGAGGCAGGACCGAGAAATGCAGATTGACCATCGCAAGATTGCCGAGCACGTTGGGCTTGATCAGTTGTCCGAATGCAACTACGACGCCCAGGTCGGCGCCCGCGTCGAGTGCGTCATCGACCCGATGGCTCACTGGAAGCCCCAGCTGCTGAGCTGCAATCTTCACGGGGCTCGGGCTGAACTCGCCGCCCCGACCACGACGCTTGTCGGCACGGGTCACGACCAACGCAATATCGAAACCGGCCGACTTCAATTCTTCGAGTGGTCGCACCGCTGCCGCAGGGGTGCCGAGGTACACAAGTCGCCGCGGTCGACCTATCGGTAGTGCGGCGAGTGTGCTCACTTGAGTTTCAAGCGGCGCGGTTGTGCTGTTGCCTGCTGATCGAGAATCCGTCGGTACTCCGCAAGAGCTTCCTTGCGTTGATCAGCCGTCATTCGGTCGAACATCAACATGCCCTGCAGATGATCGAGCTCGTGCTGGAAGAGTCGCCCCATCAGCTCATCGGCCTCGATTTCGATCTCGTTTCCGTCGAGGTCGCGACCGCGCATGAGCACTTGGTTGGGGCGCAGAATCTCGACGTACAGCCCCGGAATACTGAGGCACCCTTCGTCGTACAGCCATTCACCGCTACTTTCGACGATCTCAGGATTGATGATGACCATCGGCTCTTCATCGATTTCCCAGACGAAGATCTGCTTTTGGACACCGATCTGTGGCGCTGCCAGCCCGATGCCGCTATCGCTTTCGTAGAGCGTGTCGAACATGTCGTCGACCAGGCGCGCGATTTTTCCGTTGATCTCGGTCACCGGTGCAGCAGGTGTTTTCAGGACTGGATCACCAAAGGTGCGGATTTCGTACGCCACACTGAGAGGCTATCCATGTCGGTGAGGAACAGAACGCGATGACGAACGAGCACTACTTCAGCCCTCAGCCCTCATCACCGAGCCAGCCATTCGTCATTCGTGTCGCGCTACCCGATGTCACGTTCAACCTGACTACAGACCGGGGCGTCTTCAGTTATGGCGCCCTCGACACGGGCACGCGACTGCTGCTCCTCAGGGCACCGTTGCCGTCGCCGACCGGGAATCTGCTCGACCTCGGATGCGGCGTCGGCGCTATCGCCATCACGCTTGCACATCGCTCGCCTGCTGCCACCGTGTGGGCCGTGGATGTGAACGAACGTGCCGTCGCGCTTTGTCGGCAGAACGCCCAAGACAATGGCCTCGGCAACGTGCGCGCGTGCGTGCCCGCCGAAGTCGCCGACGACATCCGCTTCGACACAATATGGAGCAACCCACCCATCCATATCGGCAAGTCCGCATTGCATGAGTTGCTGCTTCAGTGGCTCGCCAAGCTCGCGCCAACGGGTCGCGCGATCATGGTCGTCCAGAAGCACCTCGGCTCTGATTCGCTGCAGACATGGCTCACAGCGCACGGGTATCCAACCGAACGATTTGCATCGGCGAAAGGTTTCCGGCTGTTGTCCACCACCCGCGCCGACAGCTAGATACGGGGCGGATCGACCTCGATGCGGACGCGGCTGCCCTTTGGCCGCGGTGTCGCCGCGAGCGCGTTGCCAAGGAGGTCCCATGTCGGCGCGCGCAACAGAAACCGGCCATCGCTGAGGCCTGCTGTCTGCACATCGCTGAAGGCCAATCCACCAACGAATTCTGCAGTACCACTGCCACTCGCTACCGCGAGCGCCGCGGCTGGCGGAAAACCGAGAACCTTTCGACGCTGCATCTCTTTGTTCATCAGCCGACCAGGGTCCGCATGCAGAACTGCATCGAGGACCTCATGCTTGGGAAGAAAGGTCTGCACGAGAATTCGGCCACCGTTTGCGCGACCCCCAACGAGCCGAGCGGCGCGCGCCAACAAGGTCAACGCTTCCTCTGTGGCCCGATACCTGGGCGCGAGGAGTTCTGCGTCGAAGTCGACGAACACAACGGTATCCGCCCGACGAACACGGTGAAGCGCCGCCTCGGTGCCGACGTAGACACCGGCGTCGGGAATCGGATCGGCGTCGTTGGCCTTCGCGTCGATCGCCACGACCTCGCGGCCCGCTGCAGCTTGCAACTCTTCGCGGAGTCGAGTGACCCCGATCTTGATCGCCGCGAACGCACTCGCACCACACGACTGACACACCGCAGGGCGCGACGTGCCACACCGACCACACATGAAGCTGCCGTCGTCGTGTTGAGAAACTGCCGCCTCACAAACCTCGCAGCGTTGGATGGCCCGACAACTTCGACACGCCAGCAACCTCGCCCGACCTGTGGTGTTGAGAACGCACACCACCTGCCGATTCGGGTCGCGCAGGTGGCGGATGAGCGCAGACGTGGCCAGACTTCGCTGCCACGGTTCTTCTCGGGTGCGGTCAACGATTTCCACGATCGGCCAGCCGGCACGTTCGTCGGCAACGCCAGGTCTGACGATCCTCGCCGACTCGAACGACGCAACCGCGGTTGCACTCGGGCAGGGTGAGACCAACAACACCGGCACACCCGCTCGGCGGCCACGCTCAAGCGCGACATCACGTGCATGCCACGTCGGTTGCCGCTCTTCCTGCAACCCTTCGTCATGCTCATCGAGCACCACGATCGACGCCATGGCGTTGCATGGTGCCCATACTGCGGTGCGTGCGCCGACGACGACATCGACCCCGCCCGCAGCGGCAGCCCAATCATGCGGGAGCAGCGCAACGGCGCGCCCCGCGCGCTTCAGACGGGACGCAAGCAGGCGGGCGTCCGATACGGACGGCGTGATGACCAACGTGGGACCGAGGGTGCACGCTGCGAGCACGACCGGGATGATGTCCGCGGCCGGGGGATGGCGCAGCACTCCCCCGCCGGCTCGTAGCAATGTGCGTGCAGCCGCATGGACAGGTTCAGGGACGGGGCCTCCATGCGCGGCTTCGGGCAGCGCAACGACCGCAGTCGGGGGCGAGGCCGACACAAGGAACGCCCTGAGCGGGCCGGCCCAGCGCACGCTTGCCCACCGCGCCAGTTCGATGATGTCCGCGGACGGACCGATACCGGTGACCTTGCTGACAGGCAGGAGTCGATCGACGGCGATCGCCGTGTCCTGCGGCCCGAGATCAACCACCCAACCGCCGATCCGGCGGCCATGCAATGAGACACGCACCAAAGTGCCAATCCCGACGCGACCACGAAGTGCCACAGGCACGAGGTAGTCGAAATGCCGGTCGAGACCGGTGACGTCTGGAACCACACGCGCGACCAGCGTGACCGCCAGTGCCGGTGTGAGCACCGGAATCAGGCGCCGATCGCAGCCTTGAAGTCCGCCAAACGGCTGACGTGCTCCCACGTGAACTCGGGCAAGCTTCGGCCGAAGTGTCCATACGCAGCCGTCTTACGGAAGATGGGCCGCTTGAGATCGAGATCGCGGACAATAGCTGCCGGGCGAAGATCGAAGACGTCGCGTACTGCAGCCTCGATGACTGACGGATCGACCGTGTGTGTCCCGAAGGTCTCGACCAAGATGCTCACGGGGTGCGCCATGCCAATGGCGTACGCAACCTGTACCTCACAGCGCGACGCCGCACCCGAGGCCACGACGTGCTTGGCGACCCAGCGTGCCGCGTACGCAGCTGAACGGTCAACCTTGCTCGGATCCTTACCACTGAACGCCCCACCACCGTGGCGGCCCATGCCACCATACGTATCGACGATGATCTTGCGACCGGTCAGGCCCGTGTCGCCGTGTGGTCCACCGACGACGAACTTGCCGGTCGGGTTGATGTACACGTTGTAATCGTCGTCCGCGAATGCCGATGGCACGATCGGACGAATGACCTGCTCGATAAGGTCGGGACGGATCATCGAGTCACGGTCGACCCCGTCTTGGTGCTGCGTGCTGATCAGCACATGGGACAGTCGCACCGGAATGCCGTGCTCGTAGTCGAAGGTGACCTGTGTCTTGCCGTCGGGGCGAAGGTAGGGAACTGCACCCGACTTGCGGACCTCGCTGAGCCGCTCTGCGAGCCGGTGGGCCAACCAGATTGGTAGCGGCATGAGATCAGGCGTTTCACTGCACGCGTAGCCGAACATCATTCCCTGGTCGCCGGCGCCCTGACCGTTGATCATGTCTTCTCCGGCTTTACCACCGCGGAATTCTTCGCTCTTGTCGACGCCCTGTGCGATGTCAGGGCTCTGCTCGTCGATACTGACAACAACGCCACACGTGTTGCCGTCGAAACCGAACAGCGCGTTGTCGTAACCAATGTCTTTGATGACCTCACGCGCGAGCCGGGGGATATCGACATATGCAGTGGTCGTGATCTCGCCGGCGACGACGCACAGTCCGGTCGTGAGGAGCGTCTCACAGGCAACGCGACCGTCAGGGTCTTCCGTAAGAATGGCGTCGAGCACAGCGTCGCTCACCTGATCGGCCATCTTGTCGGGGTGGCCTTCGGTCACGCTCTCACTTGTAAATGTCCACTTGCTCACTGCACTGCTCCCGGATTGTCTGCGCTTGTTGAATAAAGATGCTGCGTCATGATGCGGCGTTACGAAGATCGGTGACCACATCGAGAATGGCACGGGCGATCGAGCGTTTGTCGGTCAGGCTGATCGTGACCATCGCTGCGTCTGGCCGAAGCAAGCACACAGCGTTGGTGTCGTGTTGAAATCCTACGCCAGCCGCGCTCACATCGTTGGCGACGATGAGGTCCAGTTTCTTGCGACGCAACTTGGCCTCGGCGTGCGCAACGAGGTCCTCGGTCTCAGCCGCGAAACCGACCAGCGTCTGCCCGACCTGCTTACGCGCGCCGAGCCCGGCCAAAATGTCTGGCGTTGGCTCGAGAATGATGTCGGGGGCGCCTAGGTCCTTCTTGATCTTGTGATCGACGATCTCCTTGGGGCGAAAGTCCGCAACGGCGGCAGCCATCACGACGACGTCGGCCCTCTCCGCAGCGACAGTGACCGCCGCCTCCATCTGCGCCGCGGTCTCGACGTTGACCAGCGTGACGCCGGGTGGCGTCGGCAACTCGACAGTAGAGATGAGCGTGACCGTCGCACCGCGCGAGATTGCCTCGGCAGCAATCGCGTATCCCTGCTTGCCGCTGCTTCGGTTGGCGATCACCCTCACCGCATCGATCGGTTCACGGGTGCCGCCGGCAGTGACAACGACGTGCAATCCGTCGAAATCATCAGGTCCGAGGACACGCTCGGCTGCAGCGACAATGCGTTCGAGCGAGGCCAAACGACCCTTGCCGATATCTCCGCCGGCGAGGCGACCCTCGTCGGGCTCGACAACCACGACACCTCGAGCAGCCAACACCGTCAGGTTGTGTTGCACGGCCGGGTGTTCCCACATCTCGGTGTGCATTGCCGGACACACGATCACGGGCGCCCGCGTCGCGAGCAGCACGTTCGTGAGGAGGTCACTGCTGAGGCCGTTGGCGTAGGCACCCAACAGATGTGCAGTAGCGGGGGCAACAACGACGAGATCGGCGCGCTGACCGAGTTCGGTGTGGGGAATCGGCGACGCCTCGTCCCACAGACTTGTCTGCACGGGTTCGCTCGCCAGCGCCGACAAGGTGGTGCGCCCCACAAAATGCTCGGCGCTCTCGGTCATGATCGGCACGACGTGCGCACCGGCATCGACAAATCGACGACACAGCTCGACTGCCTTATACGCAGCAATCCCGCCGGTGACGCCGACCACGATGGTCTTGCCGCTCAGCGCAGACATGGCGAAACGAACTCAGACGGCGGCGTCGGTTTCGTCGACAAGCGTCTCGGCGTCGACGGGATCAGGGACGGGCACCGACTTGATCTTGTCAGCCGCAATCTCCTCGAAACCGATGCTCAATGGCTTACGGGCAATGGACGACACCTGAGGCGGCACCATGTGTCCGAGGCCCTCGCCGAGCTGGTTGAAGTACGAGTTGATCTGACGGGCGCGTCGCGCCGCAAGGGTGACGAGGCTGAACTTCGAATCGGTCCGCGCAAGCAGTTCTTCGATCGGGGGATTCATCATCGTGTCGTTGGTACGCGCCATGGGCAGCGGCCTCCTCGGTAAGTAGCCGTGCAAGCTTAACGGCCAGGTTGTTCAAATCACTGCTTCTCTACTGATCGCGGAGTGTGCGCTCTTTGCGATGATCAGATCTTTCGCGACAGTTCGCAATGATCGAGAGCATGTCGTCGATGGTTTGCTCGAGGTCGTCGTTGACGACAACGTAGTCGGCGAGGGACATGCCGATCGGTTCTTCGTCTTCAGCCTTGCGCAGCCGCTCGGCGACTTTCTGATCGGGATCGCCCCGACCACGCAACCGGCGCTCTTGCTCGGAACGAGACGGGGGCAAGACGAAAATCAAGACTGCGGCTGGATTGAGCGCAGTGACCTGGCGCGCTCCATCTACCTCGATTTCAAGGACGACGTCGCGGCCGACTGCCGGCTCGGGATTGGGCGTGCCGTAGTAATTGCCGAGGAACTCAGTCCACTCGAGAAATCCGCCCGAGGCAATGTGTCGCTCGAATTGTTGGCGGGTCACGAACACGTAGGCGTCATCAGCTTCGCCTAGGCGTTGGGCGCGGGTGGTCCAGCTGCGGCTGAGCCACAGGCGAGGATCTCTTTTGACCAGTGCTTCGACGATCGTGCCCTTACCGACCCCACCGGGACCAGAAACGACGATGATCAGCGGCTCGCCCTGGCTCACGAGCGCCGCTGATGCATTATTTGCCGAGCTGGTCCAGCAAGGCCTGCTTCTGCTGGGTGCCGAGGCCCTGGACGCGTCGGTTATCGGCGATACCGATCTCGGTCATGACCTTGCGCGCCTTGACCTTGCCGACACCCGGGAGCGACTCGAGCATCGAGACGACCTTCAACTTTCCGACAGTGCTGCTGGTGGAGGCGAGCGCTTCGGCCAACGTGACCGAACCCAGCTTGAGCTGAGTCTTCAGTTCGGCGCGAGCTGCACGCGCTTCTGCGGCCTTGGCGAGTGCGTTTGCACGCTGTTCGGGAGTCAATACGGGAGGAGTTGCCATAACTGAACTCTACCCCCCTTGGCCAGCGTGTTCAGGCATTCGCCAATCCAGGAGCGGCGACCGAGGTCACCCGCTCGCGCCCGTGAGAGCACCCAAGGCGCTGATACCCTGCTCGGCCGCCCACGCCCGGAGCTGCGCGAGCACCTTCCAGGGCGCCCGCGGATCGGCAAATGTGGCCGTACCCACCTGCACCGCGGAGGCACCGGCAAGCATCAACTCCGCAGCATCCCACCCAGTCGCGACTCCGCCGACTCCGACGATCGGCAGCGTTGGATGCGCGGCGTGGACGTCGAACACTGCACGAACCGCCACGGGATGCACCGCCCGACCGGACAATCCCCCGCCGCCGTTGCCAAGCGCGGGCCGTCGGGTCCGCTCGTCGATCACCATGCCCAGCACAGTATTGATGAGTGTTACAGCTTCTGCGCCAGCCAGTTGGACGGCACCCGCGACTTCGATGAGCCGGTCGGTGTTCGGGCTCAACTTGGCCCACCGGGGTCGGCCGCAGGCCGCCGCTGCTGCAATGACATCGGCACTCAACGCAGCGTCGTGGGCGAAAATACCTCGCCGGCCTTCGAGATTCGGACAAGAAAGATTCACTTCAACAGCGGCAACTTCTGGTCCGACCAAGGCCAGCTGTGCGGCTGCCGTCTCATATTCGGCAACGGAGCGACCCCAGATGCTGACGATGACGCGTGCACCCGTCGCCACCAGCGCTGGCAGGTCGTCTCGGATCCACGCCGGCACGCCAGGGCCTTGGAGCCCGACTGCATTGATCATGCCGAGCGGCGTTGGATGCACCCTGGGCGACGGATTCCCGGCCCATTCGTACGCCGCCAGCGACTTGACGACGACGGCGCCAAGTGTGCCGAGGTCACCGTACGGTGCCAGCTCGACACCATGTCCAGAGGTGCCCGACGCAGTCATGATCGGATTGGCGAACGAGACCGACCCCACCGTCACCGCATCGTCACCGGGGGCGACCGCGCTTTTCATCGGGCGTGGTATTCCTGCAGTGATCGCACCTCGAGTGGCTGACCGGCCTGCTCGAAAAGACCCTGTACCGCAGCAAGCGCAGCCTCCACGGTCGTGACCGAGCTCACGCGGTGCACGTTTGCCGACTTGCGGATCTGCTCGCCATCCGTGCGGCCACCGCGACCTTGGGGCGTGTTGACCACGAAGCTGACCTTGCCGTCCGCGATGAGATCCACAGCGGTGATGTCTGCGCCTTCGCTGACTTTGCCGACTATTTGATCGACCGGCAATCCGAAGCGGGCAAGGTAGTCGGCAGTTCCGACCGTCGCCGCGATACCGAGACCTAGCTGACGCAGCCGCGCGGCAACCACGATGCCAGCGGGTTTGTCACCATCCGCGAGCGACAAGAAGACCGTTCCCGAGGTCGGCAGCACGGTACCCGCCGAGAGTTCAGCTTTGAAGAACGCACGACCGAAGGTGGCGTCGATCCCCATCACTTCGCCTGTTGAACGCATCTCTGGTCCGAGCGCAGTATCGACGTCGGGGAACCGGTTGAAGGGCAGGACGGCTTCCTTCACGCAGACGTGCCCATTTTGCACGGGATCGCGTAGGAGACCTTCGAGACGCAGTTCGGCGAGCGTCGCACCGAGCATTACGCGGGTCGCAACCTTGGCAAGTGGCACTCCGGTGGCCTTGGCCACAAACGGTACGGTTCGGCTCGCCCGCGGGTTGGCTTCGATGACGTACACAGTTGTGCCGAGTACGGCGAACTGCACGTTGATGAGACCCCGCACATCGAGCGATGCTGCAATGGCGCGTGTGTACGACTCGATGACTTCCACGACCCAAGCCGGCAACGTCTGCGGAGGAATCGCACACGCCGAGTCACCGCTGTGGATACCGGCTTCCTCCACGTGTTCCATCACGCCACCGATGAGCACCTCACCCGTGTGGTCGCGGACGGCATCGACATCGACCTCGGTCGCGTCCTCGAGGAAGCGATCGACGAGTACCGGGCGTTCAGCCGACAGGCCACCCTCTTTGCCGAGACTGCCGAAGCCTGTCAATTCGGCCATCGCCCGCGCGAGGTGATTGCGATCGTGCACGATCTGCATACCGCGCCCGCCAAGGACGTAACTCGGGCGAACAAGCACGGGAAAGCCCACCGTGTCCACGATCTGGAGTGCTTGTTCAAGGTCGATCGCGGTGCCACCAGGCGGCTGCGGAATGCGCAGGCTCTGGCACAAGGCGGCCCACTTCTCGCGGTCCTCAGCAAGGTCGATAGATGCGGGGGATGTGCCGGCAATCAGCCCGACGGGCAGCTCACCGGACAGCTTCAGCGGAGTCTGACCGCCAAGCGAAACAATCACTTTCGGGGGCACGCCCCCGCTTGCAGCAGTCTCGACCGCAATCACATTGAGTACGTCTTCTTTTGTGAGCGGCTCGAAGTAGAGCCGGTCGCTGGTGTCGTAGTCGGTGCTCACTGTCTCGGGATTGCAATTGATCATGACGGTCTCGAATCCGGCATCACGCAAACTGAACGACGCGTGCACGCAGCAGTAGTCGAACTCGATTCCCTGCCCGATGCGGTTCGGCCCGGAGCCCAGGATGATCACCTTCGGCTTGGTGGACGGACGAACCTCGTTCTCGTCCTCATACGTGCTGTAGTGATACGGCGTCTGCGCCTCGAACTCGGCGGCACACGTGTCGACGGTCTTATAGGTGGGAAGGACCCCCGCAGCCTCACGGAGCTGTCGTACCGAAGATTCGCTCTCACCCCAGAGATACGCGAGTTGCGCGTCGCTGAAGCCGAGCCGCTTCGCACGGCGCCACTCGGCACGGGTGAGCGCAGCGGCCTCCCCACGACTCCAGAGCGCGGCGCGTTCTTCAGTGATGATGCTCATTTGATCGAGGAACCACGGATCTATGAAGCACGCGGCATGGATCTGCTCGATTGACAGTTTGCGACGCAGCAGTTCGCCGACCTGAAAGATGCGGTCAGGGGTAGGGATGCCGATGAGCGCGAGGAGGGTGGCGTCAGAAATCTCGGCATATTGAGCCTCGGCAGGATCGCAGTTGAGGCCCAAGCGTCCCTGTTCGAGCGACCGAAGGCCCTTCTGCAGGCTCTCTGGGAAGGTCCGCCCGATCGCCATTGCCTCGCCCACGCTCTGCATTTGCGTACCGAGGACGCCGCTTGTGCCTGGCAACTTCTCGAATGCCCAACGCGGAATCTTGGTGACGACGTAGTCGATGCTGGGCTCGAAACTGGCCGGTGTCATTTTGGTGATGTCGTTGGGGATCTCGTCGAGGGTGTACCCAACGGCAAGCTTCGCCGCAATCTTCGCAATCGGGAAGCCGGTTGCCTTCGATGCCAACGCCGACGAACGCGACACGCGGGGGTTCATTTCGATGACGACCTGATCGCCGTTCAGTGGATTGACCGCGAACTGCACGTTCGATCCACCCGTCTCGACTCCGACTCGGCGAATGCATGCAAACGCAGCGTCGCGCATGCGCTGATACTCCACATCGCTGAGAGTCTGCGCGGGCGCTACCGTGATCGAATCGCCGGTGTGAACACCCATGGGGTCGAAGTTCTCGATGGAGCAGATGATCACGCAGTTGTCATTGCAGTCACGCATGACTTCGAGCTCGTACTCTTTCCAACCAGCGATGCTTGTCTCGACGAGGATCTCACCGATCGGGCTGACCGATATTCCTTCGGCGGCAAGGTGCGTGAACTGCTCGAGCGTAGAGGCGATACCTGTGCCTCTGCCGCCCAAAATGTAGGCGGGGCGAATGATGCATGGCAGGCCGATCGTGTCGAGTACCACCAGTGCTTCCTCGAGAGAGTGCGCGATACCGCTCGCTGGCACCTCCAGGCCGATCTCGATCATCGCCTTCTTGAACTTCTCGCGATCCTCTGCGGTGGATATCGCCTCGGCGTTGGCGCCGATGAGCTCGGGAGTGCCGGGCACGCCGACGAGACCGCGTTCGAACAACGTCATCGCAATGTTCAGCGCTGTTTGACCGCCCATCGTGGGCAGCACCGCGTCTGGGCGCTCGCGCTCGATGATGAGCGCCACAACCTCTGGTGTCAGCGGCTCGATGTAGGTGGCGTCAGCAAAATCCGGATCGGTCATGATCGTTGCGGGATTCGAGTTCGCCAGGATGACGCGGTAGCCCTCCTCGCGCAGCACTCGACACGCCTGCGTACCGCTGTAGTCGAACTCGCACGCCTGGCCAATGACGATCGGCCCGCTGCCGATGATGAGAATGCTGTGGATGTCGGTGCGCTTTGGCATCAGGCCACACCCAACTCTGCGCTCGGCAGACCGGCGACTCTCGAAGGCGTCAGCCGTCGGATCATCGGACGTCCCCGCCACGAGGTGGGATCGTTCATCATGTCGTCGAACACCCCGAACAGGTAGCTGGCGTCGTGAGGGCCGGGGCCGGCCTCCGGGTGATACTGCACGCTGAATGCGGCTTCGCCGTTGACCCACATGCCTTCATTGGTCTGATCGTTGAGGTTGATGTGAGTGATCTCAGCGACCCCTGCAAGCGAATCGGGATCGACACAGAAGTTGTGGTTTTGACTCGTGATCTCGACCTTGCCACTGGCGATGTGGCGCACGGGGTGATTGCCACCGTGATGACCAAACGGAAGTTTGAAGGTATGCCCGCCGAGGGCGCGACTGAGTAGCTGATGCCCGAGGCAGATGCCGAACACCGGCACTCGGCCCACCAACGCTGCGATGGAATCAACTGCATACCCCAGTACCGCTGGGTCTCCGGGACCGTTGGAGAGGAACACACCGTCGGGCGATAGCGACATCACCTCGTTTGCGGAGGTGGAGGCAGGTACGACTGTGACGGTACCCAGGGTGGCGAGATGATCGACGATCGAGAACTTGATGCCGAAGTCGTACGCAACGATGTGCCTCGGGCCGGCACCAACGGTGTAGGAGGTGGGCGTGGTCACGTGTGCGACGAGGTCGATGTCGTCGGTTCCGGGCTCGGCAATCGCAGCCGCGTGCAGGGTGGCGACATCCGCTGTGCCGAACGCTCCGGTCATCGCACCGCCATCACGCAGCACCCGCGTCAACCGACGCGTGTCGATTCCAGCAATGCCACTGATCCCGTACCGCTGCAGCACCGCACCGAGGTGCGCATCCGAGCGGTAGTTCGACTCGCGACGAGCGAGGTCGCGAACGATGACGCCCCGACAGAACGGTCGGCGCGACTCGAAGTCTGCAAGAGTCGCTCCGTAGTTGCCGATGTGCGGATATGTGAAGGTGATGATCTGGCCCGCATAGCTCGGGTCAGTGATGACCTCTTGATAGCCCGACAAGACAGTATTGAAAACCACCTCGCCGCTGGCCACTCCCGACTGCGGCGTCGCCCCGATGAGCTCACCTTCAAATATGCTGCCGTCGGCCAGTACGAGGGCGGCCTCTTGAATCGTCACAACGTCCATCCTTGCATT
>JAYTWP010000087.1:0-6086 GCA_043743395.1 Actinomycetota bacterium
GACGCACTCACCGCGGGCGAAGCGGGCGTCCTGCGCGTGGGCACCTTCCAATCGGCGAGCGCACGACTGTTGCCGTCCACCATCGCGCAGTTCCGTGACGACTGGCCGCGTGTCACCGTCGACCTTCGCAATGAACGACCCGGGGCGGTGCTCGATGAACTCGTGCGCGCCGGCCAACTCGACCTTGCGTTCTCTGACACGCCGGGGCACGCCACGCCTCTGGCGAGTCGTGAACTCATCGAGGATCCATATGTCGTGATGTTGCCCCCGAACAACCCGCTCGGCGAACTCGGCGAGATCGACCTCAGCGATCTCGATGGTGAGCGTCTCATTTCTGCATCCGCCGACGACAGTTGCGAGGCGCGGGTGTTCGAAGCGCTCGAGCGCGCCGGGGTGCGACCGCACACCATCTTTCGTAGCGACGACAACCTGACGACCCAGCGGCTTGTGGCTTCGGGGCTCGGTATCGCCATAGTGCCATTACTCGCAGTCGAGCTCTTTGTCCCTGATGCGGCGGTCACGCTTCTTCCACTTGCCCCGCGCCATCGCCTCACGCGACGCATCGCCATCGTGTGGCATGAGGACCGCGACAAATCCCGCGCCGCCGATGCATTCATCGAAACCGCTGTTGTCGCCGCGGAACGAATCAGCCTGCCGACGCTACCCGTGGTGACATCGCGCCAACGAGCAACACTCGTGGTGTGACACCGTTAGCCATGCACAAGCGTGACAGGCGAATCACAAGAGCGATGCAGCAAGGATCGCCTGGTACGTGGCATCGGCGGCGAGGGCTGCCTGCTCCAGGGTGTAATAGGTGAGGTACGCGGCGTCGCGAGCTGCAGCCGCGGCGAGGGCCGCAGTGCTCGAATTGTTTGCTGTCGTCGTCGCCATCGCCTCGGCAATCGCAGCGTCCGCCGCCGTGTTGTTGGCCGCAGTCAACGCAACGAGTGCATTCGCGTTGACGCCGGCCGCCACGAGTGCCACCGCCGCCGCAACATTGGCTGTGTCGACGAGCGACAGGTACTCAGGACTGAGTGGGTCAGCGTTTGCTGCGATTGCCGCAGCCACGGCATCGTTGGCCTGCCGTGTCGCGGCGTTGGCCGCCGCGAGTTGTGACGTGGTTGTTACTGCAGCAATTTGATCGGCAGCCGCAATGAACACCGCGACGCCAGAGGCGGCTACGGCTGCAGTCTTGGTGACCTGGTCGGCGTCCGATGTGGCCTGGGCAGCGGCAGCGACGTCGACGTCGACGAGATAGGTCGCGTACGCCGCAGCGGCCGCGGCGTGTGCGGCTGTAGCCGCAGCTTGAACGGTGGGTAGGAGATCCTTGGGTTTCTTGGTCGTGACGCCGGCATTGGTCTGGGCAATGAGCAGCCCGGTGCTGGAACGCACCGTCAGGCTGACCTTGTACGTGGTGGCGAACCTGCCCCAGTCATAGTCAATGGTTCCTATCGACATATAGGCGGTAGAACTACTGCGCGAGAACTCGATGAAACCTGAGGGATTCGTGTAATCCATCCGCCAATCAAGCGCTACACCACACTTGTTCGTAATCGAGAAGTCGGTCCAGATCGCAGCCCATATTGCGTAGTAACCAGTTGTGTTCCTGAACGTGGCGATCGTCGCGCAACCGCTCGAGACTGTTGTGACCACGGGGGTCGCCGTTGCTCCGCCGCCTCCGCCACTCCCACCTTGGGCAAGAGCACCAGGAGCGAATGTCATTGCTGACACGGTGAGGGCCGCGAGGCCGGCGAGAAGCGCCGTTCCGGTTCGTATGCGCATTGGGAGCATCCTGTCGTTCGACTCGCCGGAGGATCCGGTGAATTGTCGTCACGAAGGCATCGGTACACACGCGTGCGCGCTGAATTGGACATTGGTAGTACTACCTCGTCAGCTCCCGTTCGCTCGATCAGCACGGTCCGCGCTCACGGATTCCCGCTGGTTCGTGCTCGGTGATATGACTATGCAATGACCATTTCCGACGATGTCGATCCCTGGGCTGCCGGTGCCGCATTCATCGACGGCTCGTTCTGCCCAATCGGTGATGCAAAGATCTCGGTACTCGACATGGGCCTCACGCGCTCAGACTGCACGTACGACGTCGTCAGCGTGTGGAACGGCCGTTTCTTTCGTCTCGACGCTCACGTCGATCGCTTCTTGGACAGCACCGCCCGACTTCGCCTGGACATCGGACGAGACCGTCTGGAGCTCGAGTCATTGCTGCACGAATGCGTGAACCGCTCGAGTCTGCGAAACGCCTACGTTTCAATGACATGCACACGAGGAAGGCCGGCACCAGGCAGTCGTGACCTACGGAGTTGCCGCAACAGCTTCTACTGCTTTGCGATCCCCTACGTATGGGTGAGTTCTCCGGAACAACAAGAGATCGGCGCAAGCATGTGGATCAGCGACATCGCGCGTATTCCACCGGAGAGCGTTGATCCTTCGGTCAAGAACTATCACTGGCTCGACATGGACATGGCCCAACTCGACGCCTACGACCACGACGCACAACTCGTGGTGCTGCGCGACCTGCACGGAGCTATCACTGAAGGACCCGGATACAACATCTTTGCGTTCATCGGCGGACAATGGCTGACCCCTGCGACAGGAACACTGCTGGGGATAACACGACGGACGTTGCTCGACCTGTGTGCCGAGTCGGGCGTGCCGGCCGCGCAAGGCGCGCTCTCCGCCGACGACCTCCTTCACGCCGACGAAATACTCGCTTGCACCACGGCCGGTGGCGTCATGCCGGTGTCGCGGATCAATGGTGCACCGGTCGGCAGCGGCGGTGTTGGGCCACGTACGGCGGACCTGCGCGATCGTTACTGGCAGCGCCACGATGACCCACTGTGGTCGACCGTCGTGCGCTACACCGCTGCCAAGTAGTCGGTACGGGTCAACGCGCACACGACCACAGGTTGACCACTCGCAGGCACTGTCGTTGCACGATCGAAGTGCAAACCCAACTTGTGCATGACCCGCCCAGATTGCACATTGTCCACCTGACGAATACTGACGATGCGGTCAAGCTCCTTCTCGATGAACGCGAAGTGAAGTACGCCAGTTGCGCCTTCGGTGGCGATCCCTTTGCCCCAGTGTCGTCGAGCAAGCCGCCAGCCAATCTCGACTGCGGGGAGCACCTCGGGCAAGAACCGCGGCGTTGACAGGCCGATCCATCCGGCAAATTCGTGTGTGGCCGACACCTCCACGGCGAACAGACCAAATCCGAATTCATCCCAATGCTGTTCGATCGCCATGTACGTCGCTTCGCTCTGCGCGCGGTCTTTTGTGGAACCGTCGCCGATGTAACGCATCACTTCTGGGTCGGCATCCATCGCCGCAAGCGGCTCGAGATCGTCTGCTCGCAAGCGACGAAGGACGAGTCGTGATGTCGTCAGTGTCGTCATACGCGCACGATAGTTCGGCACGAGCGATGGTCAGGCGAGCGTGACCAACTCGAGCCAATCGGGACTGAAATAGTCGACCTGTCCGTCGGGCATGAGTAACACCTTGGTGGGTTTGAGTTGCTCGACGAACTCGGCGTCGTGGCTCACGAACACAATGGTCCCCTTCCACGTACTGAGCGCATCGGCCACCGCCTGACGGCTCGGCGGATCGAGGTTGTTCGTGGGCTCGTCGAGCAGCAACAAGTTGTTGCGCCCGACCATCAACATCGCGAGCGCGAGCTTGGTCTTCTCGCCACCGCTGAGCGTGCCGCTGTTCTGAAAGACCTTCTCACCCATGAGACCAAACATGCCGAGCATGCCGCGCAACTGAGTCTCTGTCAGCACAACGCTGGATGGCACCTCTGCGCGAATGTTGTTGAGCAGCGTCTCGTTGACGCGCAAGTTGTCGTGCTCTTGCGCGTAGTAGCCGACGTTGACACCATGCCCGAACTTGTAGTCACCGAGCGTTGGCTCTGCCTCGCCCGCGAGGATCCGCAACAGGCTGGTCTTGCCTGCTCCGTTGAGGCCGAGGACGAGAAGACGCTCGCCCCGACCGATGTCGAAGGTGACGTCTTCGAACACCGGCGCACCAGCCCCGTATCCCTTTGACAACCGGTTCGCAGTAATGACTGTGGCACCGGTCGGCGGAGGCTCGGGAAACTTCACCCTCAACTGCTTGTCGCCGGGACCGACGTGGACGCGCTGTGACTCCAGTCGGGCGATCTGCTTTTCCTTGCTGTGCGCCATCGTTGCCTTCGTTGCTTTCGCTCCGAAGCGATCGACAACAGATTGCAATCGGGCAATCTCCTTGCTCTGCAACACCGCCTGGCGGGCCAGTCGTTCTTCGTCGGCAGCACGTGCGGCCCGGTATTGGCTGTACGTGCCGCGATACTCCACAAGATGCCCGGTGGCGTCTTCGGCCGGACGATCCAGATGCAACACACGAGTGATTGCTTCATCGAGTAGGTCGAGGTCGTGGCTGATCACCAACATCGCGCCGCGATACTTGCGCAGGAAATCGAGCAGCCAGTTCTTGGCGTCGATGTCGAGGTGGTTGGTTGGCTCGTCGAGTAACAGTGCGTCGCTACCGGCGAACAAAATCCGCGACAGTTCGACGCGCCGACGCTCGCCGCCCGAGAGCACACCAAGCGGCAGGTCGAGTCGATCCGCTTTCAGACCGAGTCCGGCAGCAATCGAGCGAGCCTCGCTATCGGCCGCGTATCCACCCGAACTCGCGAAGTCGTCTTGCGCCTTGCTATAGCGCGCCACGTTTCGTTCGCTGGTTTCTTCCTCCATCGCAATGCGAAGCTTCTCAATGCGGTTGATCTGATCGTCGATACCACGACCGGACAGCACATGCGTGATCGCGGTACGCCCATCGAGCACGCCGGCGATGCGCGGGTCCTGCGGCAAGTAGCCGAACCCCCCCTTGCGCAGGATCTTGCCCGCAACGGGTTCTGTCTCGCCACCGAGCACGCGAAAGAACGTTGTCTTTCCAGCTCCGTTACGGCCAACGAGGCCGACCTTGTCGCGAGGCATGACGGTGAAAGAGGCTTGATCGACAACGAGCCGACCGCCGATCTCAACCGAAACACCCTGAACCTGAAGCATCTGACAATGGTGGCAGCACCTCCACCCAACAACAACCGCATGCAGTCATTGGTGCCTAATATGCGTCACATGGGGATCGTGATCAGCGAGGACGCCGCTTTGGCCGGTCACACGCTGGCCGGCGGCGCTCGCGCGACATCGCGTCGCTTGCACCTTGCGGCCCCGTTGGCTTGTGGTTGCGCCTTGCTCGCCGCGACCACATATCTGGCTCTCAACGACCCGGCTGCCCCCGGAACACATGTACCCGCTTGCCCCTTCTACACAATGACTGGCCTGTGGTGCCCGGGGTGCGGACTCACCCGAGCCACACATGCATTGCTCCGTGGCGACATTGCCGCTGCGTTCAGGTTCAACCTCTTCTTCCCACTGTTCCTGGGCGGGATCGTGGTTGGTTGGTTCGCATGGCTGCGCCAGGCTTTCGGACACGCACCCATCACTTGGTTGGTCAGGCTTCCGCTTCGGCTGACGATTGGCGCCGGCGTTGCGTTGATCGTGTTCGGCGTGCTGCGCAACGTACCGGGCCTCAGCGTGCTCGCACCGTAAGCGAGACGCTTACACCGTCGGCGTTGGAGCCGGTGGTTTTGTGATCGGCGGCACCGTCGTTACAGGGGGAGGCGTTGTTGTGGTTTTTGGCTGAGTGGTCGTCACGCCTGAGGATGGCGAACTCGTCGTCGTGCCGTCCGACGTCGACTTGGTAGTGGTTGTCGTTCCCGTGCCAGGAGAGTTCGACGTGGACGGTGTCGATTTCGTCGTGGTGTCGATCGGGCCGTTCTTGCCCGTCGGGCTACCCATCGAGTCATCCCTGAAGGCGGTCTTGAGGCACTTTCCTCCGGTGCCGGCCACGGGACCAAGCGCGCCGCCGATGGCGTCGGCAAGTTTGACACGACCGTTTTCGGTGAGGTGTAGGCCATCGGCCCCAAGGAGGCTGGTGTCCTGCGTGATCGATGCCCAGTCGACAATGGTGACGTTCGGGAACAGCGCGCCTTCCTCGACGATCGCGCTGTTGACATTGGTCTGCGCCGG
>JAYTWP010000088.1:0-3304 GCA_043743395.1 Actinomycetota bacterium
GACAATCCACTGGTCAAAACGATCGGCGATTCAACCCCGAACTTTTGCACGAAGGCCAAGCCCCAGAACTGTGGCTTCATTCCGAGCGTCAGCGATTTCCTTTCGCACGCCTTCTTGCCCACGCTGACCCTCGTACTCATTACCTTTGCCGGTTACGCCCGCTTCTCGCGCGCGTCCATGCTCGAGACGCTCAACGCCGACTATGTCCGCACCGCACGGGCCAAGGGTCTCAGCGAACGGCGTGTCATCCTGAAGCACGCTTTCCGTAACTCGTTGATGACGGTGGCCACCGTGATCTCCTTGGATTTCGGAGCACTCATCGGTGGAGCAATTCTGACTGAAACGATTTTCGAATGGCACGGCATGGGCCGCGTGTTGGTTGAGTCAATCACGAAGATCGACCCCAACCTGTTGCTCTGTTGGTTCTTCGTGACCGCTATCGCTGTCATCGCATTCAACCTCATCGCCGACATCATCTACGCCTTCCTTGACCCGAGGATTCGCCTTGACTGAGCTACAGACCCCGGCCGGCGATATTCCTACCCCGAGCGAAAACGACGCTGCACCGCCGATAGCCGGAGCCGAGCGCGAGTTCACGGTGCAGCAACGCAGCCAGTGGAAAACCATTGGGCGTCGCTTTACCCATCACAAGCTGGCGATGATCAGTGTGGGTGTCTTCATCTTGCTCATGATCTTTGCGTTCGTGGGCCCGATGTTCTGGAAGTACAAGTTCGATCAAGTCCTCAAAAAACCGCCGGGAGCCAACAAGGATTGGATCCGACCGTCGTGGGAGCACCCATTCGGCATCAGTAAGGGCTACGACGTGTTCGCGCAGGTCATGCGTGGCACGCAGTACTCGATCCGCATCGCCCTCGTGGTCACTGTGGTGAGCGTGTCGGTGGGAGTGTTCATCGGAGCGATCTCGGGGTACTTCCGGGGTCTTGCCGACAGTGTGCTGATGCGCTTCACCGACCTGATGCTCGTTATTCCGTACTTGGCCGCTGTGGCTGCGCTGCAGCGCAATGTCAAGGGGTCGACCTGGCTGTGGCTGGCTTTGTTCCTCGCAATGTTCGGATGGATGGGTATCGCCCGAGTCATCCGCGGTGAGTTCTTGTCGCTTCGCGAAAAGGAATTCGTTGAGGCCGCCCGATCGGTCGGTGCATCGGCCCCACGCATCATCTTCAAGCACATCCTGCCGAACACACTCGGGCCGATCATCGTCAACGCAACGCTTGCCGTTGGTGGGGCCGTGCTGGCCGAGGCGGCGCTGTCGTTTCTTGGCCTCGGAGTGAAGCCGCCAGATACGTCGCTGGGCAAAATTATTGAGGTCGGCAAGAGCAAGGCAACCACCTACCCCAACGAGTTCTGGTGGCCGGTGCTGATGTTGTGCCTCATCTCACTGACCATCAACTTCATCGGAGATGGCTTGCGCGACGCATTCGACCCGAAGCAGAACAGGGTGCGCGCGTGAACGACACTCCACCCATTCTTCAAGTCAACGATCTCTCCGTCGAGTTCCCGACAGACGACGGCGTGGTCAAAGCCGTTCGTAAGGTTTCGTTCGAGATCCATGCGCGCGAGGTACTTGGCATCGTCGGCGAGAGCGGCTGTGGTAAGTCCGTGACTGCGATGGCCGTGATGGGACTGCTGCCGCGGACCGCGCGGATTACGGGCTCCATCAAGTTTCGCGGTGAAGAACTCGTCGGGCTGAAGCCGAAGGAAATGCGCGCCTACCGCGGCAAGAAGATCGCGATGGTTTTCCAAGACCCGATGACCGCGCTGAACCCGGTGTACCGCGTTGGTTGGCAACTCGCCGAGGCCGTGCGTGCGCACCAGCCGCTCTCGCGCAAGCAGGCGCATGTCCGGGCGATCGAACTGCTCGATCTTGTCGGCATTCCGCAGGCCGCCTCGCGTGTCGACAGCTATCCGCACGAGTTCTCGGGCGGCATGCGACAGCGAGCGATGATTGCAATGGCGATTTCGAACAACCCCGACGTCTTGATCGCTGACGAACCCACCACCGCGCTGGACGTAACAGTGCAGGCACAGATCCTCGAGATGTTGATCAGTCTCAAGGATCGCCTCGATGCGGCAATCGTTTTGATCACCCATGACCTCGGTGTGGTCGCCGGTATCACTGATCGGATGCAAGTCATGTACGCCGGCCAGGTTGTGGAGACCGGCACCGCTGACGACATCTTCTACTCACCACGCATGCCGTACAGCATCGGCCTGCTCGGCTCGTTGCCGGCCCATACCGGAACGCAAGAACGCCTGAAGCCGATCGGTGGCGCCCCACCGTCATTGATCAACCTTCCTGCTGGGTGCCCCTTCTCACCCCGTTGCCCGCTTGCCGATGAGATCTGCGAGACCACGGAGGCACCAGTGGTGCGCATCGTCGCTGGGCACACGGCTGCGTGCCATCATGTCGACCTATTGAACGCGATGCCAGACCCGATGAAGTTGTTCGAGGGGGTGGCGAAGTGACAATCGCTGAGACACCCACGAAGACACCGCTTCTGCAGGTGCGCGATCTGGTCAAGCATTTCCCAGTTCGCGGCGGCGGCATCTTTCGCCACACGATCGGCCAAGTGCAGGCGGTCTCGGGCATCAGCTTCGACATCGCGCCGGGACAGACTCTGGGCCTCGTGGGTGAGTCCGGCTGCGGTAAGTCCACTGCTGGTCGGGCCATCCTGCAACTACAGCCGCCAACATCAGGCTCGGTGATCTTCGACGGGCAGGAACTCGTTGGTCTCTCACGCCGTGCTATGCGGCCATACCGCGCCAACTTGGGCATGGTGTTCCAAGACCCGTTCGCCTCGCTCAACCCGCGCATGCAGGTCAATGAAACCATTGCCGAGCCATTGAAGATCCATGGCGCAACTGCCAACGATGCTCGGAACCGGGTGGCAGAACTATTGCGCGAAGTTGGCCTCAACCCCGAGCACGGCAACCGCTATCCGCACGAGTTTTCGGGTGGACAACGCCAGCGCATCGGCATCGCTCGGGCATTGGCGCTCGAACCCAAACTGATCATGCTCGACGAGCCGGTGTCGGCACTCGATGTGTCTGTTCAGGCCGGGGTCGTGAACCTGCTCGACGATCTGCAGCAGCGTCTCGGCCTCACGTACCTGTTCGTGGCTCACGACTTGTCCGTGGTGCGACACATCTCCGATCGAGTCGCCGTGATGTACCTGGGCAAGATCGTCGAGATCGGTACTCGCGACGAGGTCTACGACTCGCCGTCGCACCCATACACAAAGGCGTTGCTGTCGGCAGTGCCCATGCCCGATCCGCGCACCGA
>JAYTWP010000089.1:0-3916 GCA_043743395.1 Actinomycetota bacterium
AGCGACTGAGCCAGACCGAAGCTGTCGCCGAGCTTTTTGAACCGAGCCCGTGCCTGCTCGGCGAGAGCAGCTGCGGCGTCGATGTGACCAGACCACAGCCGCATCGCGGCAAGCAGCGACAACATCATGCTCTCGGCCCATTCATCGCCACGCTCACGAGCCTCGGCGCGAACGACATTGGCGAGGTCCTCGGCTTCTTTGAACCTGCGGTTGTAGAAGTGCACGAACGCCAACAGACCATAGGCCCAACCAACGCCCGCACGGTCGCCGAGCTCGGTCAAGGCTTCGACGGCTCTGTGGAGGTGTTCCTCTGCGACCTGAATGTCACCACCGAGGAAGGCCATGAAGGCCCGGTGCTGTTCGATGTAGCCAAGCCCGCGCTGATCGGCGAGCGCCACGTACAGTCCCTCGGCCTCGCCGAACAGCCACTCGGCATCGGCCAACGAGCCGCCGAACAACTCGAGAAATCCGCGCGCTCGGAGCGTGTCGGCCAACTGCTGATGATCGCCGAGCTCGCGAAAGAGGTCGACGGCCTCTCCCAACTGACGTCGGGCCGCGGGCAGATCACCGTTGACCTGACTAATGACGCCACGCGCGCGACGGGCGCTGGCCTCGGTGCGTTGGTCGAGTTCATGCGTCGCCTCGGCGAGAACGGCATCGGCCTCGGTACGGGCACGCTCGAGCTCGCGACGACCGACGAGCGCATCGATACGACACAACCTCAATTGGGCGCGACGCCCGCGTGTAATCTCGGTGAGCTCACCCGACTCGAGCAGTTCGATCGCGCGAGTTGAATAGCGCACGATCTGACGCAAGTTGCCCTGATCGACAGCGCGTCGGGTCGCAGCCTCGAGCGCGACAATGGCCCGTTCGACGACGTCGGGCGGGACACCGTTAAGAGGACCGAGTTCGCTGACGATCTCGGCCGCCGCAGCTAGGTGATGGGCGACATCATCGGGATTGAATTGGCGCGACTGCATCGACTTGGCGATGCCCATGTGACGAAGAGCGCGCACTGCCTTGGTGAGCGTCTGGTACGCAACCTCGCGAACAGAGTCGGACTTGAACGACCATCGTCGACCGTCGATCTCGAGCAGGCCGCCGTCGAGTAGGCCATCGAGTACTGACTGGTCGAACTGCTGACCGAGCTCATGCCCGAATCGCTCAAGCGCGACGATACTGCCGGACGGGCCGAGTACAGCAGCGTTGTCGATGCTCGCGCGTTGCGCCGGCGGCAATTGATCGAGTCGGGCGGCGATCACCGCACGAAGCGAATCGGGCAGCGCGGTGACATCGCCACCTTCGGCAACGAGCACCGCCAACTCTTCGAGGAACAGTGGATTGCCCCCAGAACGCTCGTAAATAGAGGCAACCACCGAATCGTCGGCATCGACCCCGATGATGGCGCGGCAGAGCTGCGCCGCCGCCACGGGTCCGAGCGGTTCGAGCGGCAGCCGGAGTACCGCGGCGCGAGTCGTGAGCGGAGGCCACACGAGTTCGGGGTCCGGACGGTTCGTGGTAACCAACACGAAGGGCGTACGCGCCAGTGCAACCAGCAAGTGTTCACACAACGCAAGCACAACCGGGTCCGCCCAATGCAGGTCGGTGATCGACAACAGCACGGGCCCCTCGCGTAACCGACGATCGAGCACGGCAGTGACGGTACGTGTAACAGCATCGCGGGCGGTGACCGGATCGAGTTCGTCGAGCTTGGACGGATAGCCGAGCAGGTGCTGGAACGCGTCGGTCAAGCTCGTTCTCGCGGCATCGTCGGCGTCGTGGAACAGTTCCTCACCGAGGCGGATGGCGAGCTCACGAACGTTCTCGTACGAAGCGCCCACCTCGAGTTCGAGATGTTCGAACAGCGCGCTGGCAAGCGGCCACCACACGTTGGCAACGCCATAAGGCACCGCCGAGCCCTCGATCACGAGGATCGAGTGCAGCGCGCGCGATTCATCGACGAGTTCGTCGACCAGACGGCTCTTGCCGACGCCGCCCTCGCCATCGATCGCGATGAGCGCTGCCTGAGAGTTGACGACGGCGAAGTCCACCGTCGCGAGGATGAGCGCGAGTTCGGTGGAGCGACCCATGATCGCAACATCACGACGGCGTAACCGCGAACCCGGCTGGCTCACAGCGGCCTTGGCCAGCCACGCAGAGACGGCGGTCTCGCGGCCGCGCGCCGCGAGCGCGCCCTGCGCTTCATACGTGATGCTGGAGTCGGTGAGCCCGTGCGTAGTCTCGCCGACGAGCACGCCCCCAGGCGGTGCCAACGATTGCAGACGAGATGCGGTGTTGACGACGTCGCCCATCGCCGTGTGGTCCGTGCCGGCCACAATGCCAATGAGGGCTTCCCCGGTGTTGATGCCAACTCGCATTTGAAGAGCGTCGGAGTCGGCCGACATCGCACGAGAGTCGGCAAAAGCGGCGAGCGATTCCTGCATGCGCAGACCGGCGCGTACTGCGCGTTCCGCATCGTCCTCATGCGCGACGGGCACGCCGAACAACGCAACGATGCCGTCGCCGACAAACTTGTCGACGGTTCCGCCAAACGCTGTGATGTCGTCGACCAGGCGCTGGAAACAGGCATCGACGAGGCGCTTGACCTGCTCTGGGTCGAGGTGCTCGGCAAGAGTGGTGAAGCCGACCAGATCGGCGAAGAGGACCGTGACGACGCGTCGTTCCTCAGCGGTGGACGACGCCAGCGCAAAGCCGCACGTTGGGCAGAACCGGGAGCCGGCGGCCACCGGGTTTACGCAGGACGGGCACGAGCTCACCGGACGATCGTACGGCATGGGTGTCACACATCACGTCACGAGTTACCGACTGTCAGACCTGTTCGTAGCGCTTTTTACGATAAAACTGCAGGATGACAGAAGCCCCCATCGCTACCGCTGCAGCCGGAGCCATTGACGCCACCAAGGTCTACGGATCGGGTGACAGTGAAGTTCGAGCCCTCGATGGTGTGACTGTGGCCTTCGAGGCCGGCAGATTCACCGCAATCATGGGTCCGTCGGGCTCTGGCAAGAGCACGCTGATGCATTCGCTCGCCGGGCTCGACGGCCTGACGTCGGGCGCGGTCTACATCGGCGATACCTATCTCGCCACGCTCAAGGACAAAGAGCTCACCGAGCTTCGTCGGCGCGAGGTGGGATTCATATTCCAGGCGTACAACCTCATCCCCACGTTGTCGGCCGAGGAAAACATCCGCCTGCCGCTGTTGCTCGGCAACTCAAAGGGTGATGAAGCCTGGATCAACCGTGTTATCGACACGGTTGGTCTGCGTGATCGACTCAAGCACCGGCCCAGTGAACTCTCGGGTGGCCAGCAACAGCGCGTCGCGGTTGCGCGAGCCTTGGCGAGCCGACCCACGATCATCTTTGCGGATGAACCAACGGGCAACCTCGACAGCCGCACCGGCGCCGAGATCCTGTCGTTCATGCGCCTTGCTGTGGATGAGCTCAATCAGACAATCGTGATGGTCACCCACGACCCCGTGGCCGCCGCGTACGCCGACCGAGTCATTTTCTTGGCCGACGGTTGCGTGGTGGATGAGATGCAAGACCCCACAGCCGAGCGCGTCCTCGACCGCATGAAGCGCTTCGGCGACTGAGATGTTTCGTATCTCCCTCAAGAACGTGCTCGCCCGCAAGGGTCGTTTACTTCTCACCTCACTCGCTGTCATCGCCAGCTGCGCGTTCCTCAGCGGAGTCTTCGTTTTCAGTGACACCGTCAACGCCAGCATCAATCGGCTGTTCGCCACGGCGTACTCACAGACCAATGCCTTCGTGCGCTCATCCAATGTCATCGAGGGCGACTTCGGAACCGAGACTCGTGCTCGCTTATCGACATCCATGATCGAACGTGTCCGCGCCGTACCAGGCGTCACCGAGGCTGAAGGCGACGTGCAGAGCTT
>JAYTWP010000090.1:0-1758 GCA_043743395.1 Actinomycetota bacterium
ACGGTGACGACGTCAAGGTGCCCGAAGGCGCCACGATCCTGGACGCATGCAAGGCAAACGGCACTGATGTGCCGACCCTGTGTTATGGCGACACGCTCGATCCAGTCAATGCGTGTCGTGTGTGCGTCGTCGAGGTAGAAGGCAACCGGGTCCTCGTGCCAGCGTGCTCTCGCCATGCAGAGCCGGGCATGGTGATCAACACCGACAACGAACGCACCCGCCATTCGCGCAAGATGGTGCTCGAACTCCTCGGTTCATCGGTCGATCTCTCCGCCGCCCCGCGCGTGGCTGGATGGATGCAGCAATACGGCGCCGATCCCACCCGCTTCGGCGATGCCCAGACGGTGAAGCAACCAGTGAAGATCGACAACGATCTCTACGTTCGCGACTACTCACGCTGCATCCTGTGTTACAAGTGCGTCGATGCATGCGGCGAACAGTGGCAGAACTCATTCGCGATATCGGTGGCCGGCCGCGGGTTCGATGCGCACATCAGCACCGAGTTCGATGTCGACCTGCCGGACTCGGCGTGTGTGTATTGCGGCAACTGCGTTGAGGTCTGTCCCACCGGCGCGCTGATGTTCAAGACGGAACACGACATGCGCGAAGCAAACACGTGGGACGAGAATGCGCAACAACAGACCACGACCATCTGCCCATACTGCGGGGTCGGGTGCAACATCACACTGCACACACAGGACAACACGATCGTGAAGGTCACCTCACCTCACGATCACCCCATTACGTCTGGCAATCTCTGCATCAAGGGACGCTTCGGGTTTCAGCACGTCCAAACGCTGGCCCACGACTAATCGCTGAAGCGCCTTGCACATCGCTAGTTTCGCCCCGTGAACATCGACGCCGCGATCGACTACGTCGAGGGGCACATCGATTACAGCGGCTGGGCCGCGCGATCAGCACGCACCGGCCCGGTCGAACTCTCGCTTGATCGAATGCGACGTTTCGTCGAACTGCTCGGCAACCCGCAGATGTCGCTGCCGATCATTCACGTGACCGGCACCAATGGCAAAGGCTCGACATCGAGAATGATCACGCGTCTGTTGATGGCGCAGGGACTTCGCGTCGGTACATATTCCAGCCCCCACCTGGCGCGATACAACGAGCGCTTTCGCATCGGCGACATCGACATCGACGATACAACATTGGCGGAGATGCTCACGGCTGCGGCAGAGGCTGAGGCGGCACTCGGCGAACGCCTCATGCCATTCGAGGTATTGACCGCAGCCGCATATGCATGGTTCGCTCGTGAACGTGTGGATGCGGCCGTCATCGAGGTGGGTGTGCTCGGCCGTTTCGACGCGACGAACGTTGGCAACGGCCGGGTCGCAGTTGTCACGAACATCGGGTTCGATCACACCGATGGTGAAGGTGACTGGCAGTTGCGCATCGCCGGCGAGAAGGCTGGCATCGTCAAGCCAGGAGCTCACCTGATCCTCGGCGAGGTCGATGCCCGTCTCGATCGTGTCTTCGAAGATCAGCAGCCTGGCTCTATCTGGCGACTGGGCACCGAGGTCTTGGCGACATCTGATGCGCCGTCGGCAACGGGTCGCACCCTGTGCGTACAGACGCCGCTGCAAACCCTCACTGACCTTGAGTTACCGCTGCACGGAGCTCACCAATCTGTCAACTGCGTCCTGGCAATCGCGGCAGCATCAGCATTTCTGGGTCGGCCTCTGAACGCGGGGTCGGTCGCCGAGGCTCTCGAGAACGTGCGAATGCCGGGCCGCCTCGAGACTG
>JAYTWP010000091.1:0-13604 GCA_043743395.1 Actinomycetota bacterium
CGGCAGTCAGCCCGTCGGTCGAGGTTGATCTCATCGCCGCCGGGTTCACCACCATCGGCCGTGTGATTGACGGCGACGCTCACATCGTGCTGCAGTAACGATCGATGGTGTCTCGTCGCAGCCCGGCCCCCACGCGGACCATCGAGCGCGAGCTCTGGGCGGCGGGTCACGAGATCGTGGTCGGCATCGATGAAGTGGGCCGCGGATCATGGGCCGGACCACTGATGGTGGGAGTTGCGCTGTTGCCGCGAAACCGCCGAGTCAACGGTGTGCGTGACTCCAAAATGCTCACGGAGGCCGGGCGCGAGGAACTCTTCGACAGGGTTGCTGCCTGGTGCGACGCCTGGGCCGTTGGTGCAGCGAGTCACGATGAATGCGACGAACTCGGCATGGCCGCTGCACAGAAGTTGGCGACGCAGCGCGCGCTGACGGATCTCGGAGTCACCGCCGACGCCGCTGTCGTGGACGGCAAGTGGAACTTCGTCTCACCACACGTTCGTCACGTTGAAATGCGCGTCAAAGCGGACGCCATCTGTCTGTCGGTTGCCGCTGCTTCGATCCTTGCCAAGGTCACGCGTGACCGCATCATGCGCGAGCAGGCCGTTAACTATCCGCACTGGCATTTCGATACCAACAAGGGCTATCCATGTCCGTTGCACAAGACCGCACTGCAGGGGTATGGGCCATCGGCCATTCACCGCCGTTCGTGGGTATTCATGGACCACTTCGTGCCTTGGCCAGGCATGCGTATCATCCGCCCCGAGCAGCCGACGCTGTTCTGATCGTCGAGACCCACGATGAACCACATTGATGTTTTGGTGATCGGCGCGGGCCTGGCCGGCCTGCGTGCCGGTGTCGATCTTGCCGACGCCGGTCGGGATGTGGTGGTGGTCGAAGCGCGCGATCGCGTTGGTGGCCGGGTCTGGACCCATTCATTCGGCAATGGTCAGTGGTGCGAGCGCGGCGCCGAGTTCATCGATACGAGTCACAGTGTTGTGCTGGAACTGGCAGCCTCGCTCGGTCTCGAACTCACCGACGTGCGCAGCGGCCACGACGACGCGCGGCGATGGCTCGATGTCGGTGGTCGCGCGGTTCCGTTCTCGCTGCACCATTCACTCGGCGGCGAACTCTCGCGGTGGCATCATGCGCTGGATTTGTTGGCTGCCGCCGTGAACCCAAATGATCCCGCAGTTGGTGCACTCGTTGCGGAAATGGACGAAGCGCGTTTGTCCGATCTTGTCGCCGCACTGCAACTCAGCCCGATGGCGCGAGTGGTGATCGGACGTGAGGTCCGCAGCGAATTCATGCTCGGCCCTGACGAGGTGTCGCAACTCATGGCCGGCTGGATGACGGCGTTGCATCTTCAAGCCGGTGACGGCCGCGAGGCCTACCGCATCGCGGGCGGCAATGATCTTCTTGCGCGTGGGCTGGCTGCTCAGCTCGGCGAACGCGTGCGCCTGTCCACACCGGTCGACTCGTTCGACGCCAACACTGGGGAAGTCGTGTTCGTCGGCGGTGACCTCATGGTCGCACAGAATCTCATCGTCACCGTGCCCTTGCCCGTGCTCGGTCGAATGTGGTCGGAGATGCCCGCCGAGCTCGCCGGCGTCGGTTACGGCATCGGTGGGAAGGTGAGCGTGCAGGTCAGCCGTCGTGTCTGGAACGACCACGGGTGTGACGGATCGGTTGTCACCGAGCGTGCCTGGGGGCAGATGTGGGAGACAAGCGAAAGCCAACCCGGTGACACTGGGGTGCTCACGATTCTGTTGTCGTCGCACGACGGTGCCGCGCTCGCGGCCTTGCCGGACACCACAAGTCGTGTCATCGACGAAGCCGATCGGCTCTTCCCAGGGTTGAAGGGCTTGTCGGGCGAGCGCGTGCAGACCGACTGGACGAACGACCGCTACAGCCTCGGCTGCTACGCCACGTTCGGGCCTGGTGAGTTCCGGGCCGCATGGCCGCTGATGCAGCGCCGCTATGGCCGCATGGTGCTCGCCGGTGAACACACCGACGCGTTCGCTGGGTTCATGGAAGGCGCATTGCGCAGCGGTCGCCGAGCTGCGGCTCAGATGTGATCGAGCGCTTGGGCGAGGTCGGCCACGAGGTCCGAGCCGGACTCGATACCCACTGATAGCCGCACGAGCGAGGCGGGCACCTGTAGCGGCGAGCCGGCTGCGGAGGCATGCGTCATGAGGCCGGGATGCTCGATCAGGCTCTCGACTGCCCCGAGCGATTCGGCCAGAGTGAACAGTTTGGTGTGTTTGACGACTTCGAGCGCCGCCGCTTCGCCACCGCGACACGTGAAGCTCACCATGCCGCCAAAGTCGCGCATCTGCTTGGCCGCTGCGGCATGGCCCGGATGATCGGGGAGTTGCGGATAGAGAACCCGATCGATTGCTGGGTGACCCACGAGCAGATCGACAACGGCGCGTGCGTTCGCGCAGTGTCGTTCCATTCGAACAGCGAGCGTCTTGACGCCGCGTAACACGAGATAGCAGTCGAACGGTGCTGGGATGGCACCTGCAGCGTTCTGTGTGAAGCGGATGCGTTCAGCAAGCGTGGGATCGTTGATTGCGACGAACCCGCCGACGACGTCGCTATGACCGCCGAGATACTTGGTGGCTGAATGCACCACGATGTCGGCACCGAGCGACAATGGCTGCTGCAGGTACGGAGTGGCGAAGGTGTTGTCGACCACCACCAGCGCGCCGTGCGCGTGGGCAACGGTGGCGATGGCTTCGATATCGATACATGTGAGCAGTGGGTTGGTGGGCGTCTCGAGCCACACCATGCGTGTATCGGACGGCCAGTTCGCGGCCAGCGCGCCGATGTCGGTGAGGTCAACAGCGGACCAGGGGATCCCGAGCGGCGACCAGACCTTCGAGATGAGGCGGAACGTTCCGCCGTAGGCATCGTTGCCAAGCAAGATGCGATCGCCCGGCTGGAGGAGGCGGATAATGTTGTCCTCGGCAGCGAGTCCGCTGGCAAACGCGAATCCGAACGAGGCGTTCTCGAGCGAGGCAACACACGTCTCGAGAGCGGAGCGCGTTGGGTTGCCGCTGCGCGAATACTCGAAGCCTTTGTGTACGCCGACACCCTCTTGGGCGAATGTGGTGCTGAGCGTGATGGGCGTGACAACGGCACCGCTCGTGGCATCAGGAGATTGGCCGGAATGCACGGCACGGGTTTCGAAACCCCATCCGAGTGGCCCATCGAGTTGTTCGTTCATCTCACCCATATGTCGCAACCGCCTGGAGATATGCCAACACGTCGGTTCGCGTGATGACGCTGAGTGGACGACCGCCCGAGAGCACGAGCAACGCCGGTGACGTGTCGAGCATCTCGACCGCGAGCGCCACCTTTTGACCAAAGCCGATCGTGGGCAACTTGGCGCCCATGACCCGCTCGACCGGCAAATCGAGCACCGCTGGGTCATGGAAGAACGCGTCCATGAGGTCGAGCTCGTCTACCGCGCCGGAAACCTCGGCGTTGGCGAACGGCGGCGTGTTCTTGCAGACCGGCAACTGACTGACCCCGTGCGTACGCATGAGGTCGATGGCCTGGCGAACCGTCTGCGAAGGATTCACATACAGCAGTTCGGGCGTCTGGCCTCGGCTCGCGAGCATTGCCCCAACGCATTGATCACATTCGCGGACGAACCCGAAGTTGGCCATCCACTTGTCGTCGAAGAGACGAGACAGGTACCCGCGCCCAGAGTCGGGGTTGAGCACCACAACGATGTCGTCGGGTTGCGTGGCTTTGGCGACACGGATCGCAGCCGCCACTGCCATGCCACCACTACCGCCGATGAGGATGCCTTCCTCGCGGCTGACACGACGCGCCGTGAGGAAACTCTCTTCATCGCTGATCGCGATGATGTCGTCGTACAGGCTCGCGTCCCATGCTGCAGGAAAGAAGTCTTCGCCAACACCTTCGACCAGATACGGCCGACCGGACCCGCCGCTGAAAACCGAACCCTCGGGGTCGGCCGCGATGATCTTGATGTTCGGATTCTTTTCGCGAAGGTAGCGAGCCGTACCGGTGATGGTTCCGCAGGTGCCGGCGCCCGCGACGAAATGTGTAATGCGGCCGCCGGTTTGTTGCCACAGTTCGGGGCCGGTGGTCTTGTAATGCGCGACCGGATTGCTGGGATTCGCGTACTGGTTGGGCCGGAAGGCGTTCAGCTCGTGGGTCAGGCGCTCAGCGACCTTGTAGTAGCTCGTGGGATCTTCGGGCGCCACGGCGACGGGACAAACAACGACCTCGGCGCCGTAGGCGCGTAGGAGCGACACCTTCTCGGGCGCAACTTTGTCGGTCATGACGAACACACACTTGTACCCGCGTTGGGCAGCCACGATCGCGAGCCCGACCCCTGTGTTGCCACTGGTTGGTTCGACGATGGTGCCGCCGGGCTTGAGCAGACCATCGTGCTCGGCCTGCAGGATCATCTCGAGTGCGGGCCGGTCTTTGGAGGAGCCGCCCGGGTTTGTGGTCTCCATCTTCATTGTCAACACGCTGGAGATGTTGTCGAGTTCGCTGATCCGCTTGAGGCGCACGAGTGGTGTGTTGCCGATGAGATCGATCACCGAATCGGCGATGCTCGTGCCGTGAAGCCGGGTGTCGTCGGAATCGTTTCCCCATGCCATGAGCGCAGAGTATCGGCTCGCGCACCCCTTGGGTACCGTGTGTCGCAATGACCGTTCGTCCCACGCCCGAACAGGTGTTGTCGCTTGCCCCAGACAAGGCTGCTGCCGCCGCCGCGCCAGCGCTTGCCAATCCGGCATCATGGTCGTTTGCTGGTTGCGACGACGACGCCGTGTGGGGCAACTACGTCGCCGCCTCGGCCGAGCCCTACGCGGTTGCCATCGACCTGTCCGACGACATCGTTGGCCCGGCCTATCGCTGCAATTGCCCCAGCCGCAAGATCCCGTGCAAGCACGCACTCGGCCTGCTGTTGCTTTACTCCAACAATGGAGTGATCCGCGCGCAGCGCTTGCCTTTCGCGGCGCAATGGTTACAGGGCCGCGCGGAGCGCCCACCCGCGATCGAAACGCCAACTTCGGTTGGAGTACCAGTGGCGTCGCACGATGGCGGCGAGCAGGGGAGTGCAGTAGATGGCCGACTCGGTGGGGGTGCAACTGCCCCGCGCCAAGCGCTGCCACCACCCGATCCCAACCGTTTGAAACGACAGCTGCAGCGGGCCGAGCGCATGCGCTCAGGTCTGCAAGAACTCGACCGCTGGTTGGCCGATCGTATTCGGGTCGGTCTTGCGGCGCCATCGCTTGCCGAACCCGCCACATGGGATCTGTTGTCGGCACGGCTCGTCGATGCTCAGTGTGGGGCACTCGCCAATCGGGTCAAGCGTGTTGCGGCCAAGGTTGGTCAGCATCCTCGCTGGCACGAGGACGTGCTCGAGGAACTGGCACTCTTGCACGCGCTTGCGGTGGGTGCGTTGCGCGCATCATCGCTTCCGCCAGATCTGGCCGACGGTGTTCATGTTGCCACTGGACTGACCGTGGCCAAGGACGATGTACTTGCCGGGGTTCCATCAACGGCTCGCTGGATCGTGGCCGGGGTCAGTCGCACGCGTGAAGATCGCATCACCGTGCAACGGACATGGCTGTGCCATGCCGATGATGCCGTTGATGCTGCTGCGGGCCGCTCCCAGGTGGAGACGCAATCGCGCACGACCTGGGCGATGGTGCTCTCATTCGGAACCTTCGGTAATGAGGTTACGAACGACTACGACGTAGGGACGGCATTCGAAGCCGACCTGCACTGGTACCCGGGTGGTATTGCATTGCGCGCGCTCGTTGGTCGTGCGCACACCGAACCAAGTCCATCGGCTACGGGTCCGTCGCCGTCAACCATCGCCGCGGGCCTCGCCGCCTGTGGGTGGGCCATCGCTCGCGAACCATGGCTCGAGCGCTTTCCTCTGTGTGTCAGCGCAGTTCCTGCTCCTGCCGGCAACGCGCGTTGGCTGCTCAGCGACGACACAGGGTCCGTGCCGCTCGCGCCGGGCTTCACTCGTGTCGCCGAACTTGTGTGCGCGTCGGGTGGATTGCCGATCACCGTCGTTGGTGAATGGGGCACCGAGGGCTTCCTCCCGCTCAGCTTGTGGAGCCGCAACCTGGCGATCTCATTATGAGCAACGTCACTGTCAACGATGGCACTGTTGACGATGGCACTGTCAACGATGGCACTGTCTACGATGGCACTGTCGACGATGTCGGCACATCGGCGGCGCGCGAGTGGGCAGCGCTCGTGAATACCGCATTGCTCGGCACCGACCGGCGGCCACTCCCACCGCCCGCTCCGGGTTGGGAGCCGCTCGTCACTGCACCCGATGACGCGGTCGAGCTCCTCAACCGTGCGGTTGCAGTTGCTACGGCACGGCGTGCGGGCGTGCAACCTGCGCCGCCAGCCTTGCTCATGGTGCCAGCGCCCGCCGACTCGCGTCCCATGTGTTCAGTGGTGGCGGCAGGTTTGCTCACGCGCATGTCGCGCGGCGAACACGATGTCCTGCTGCCCGAGTGGTTCTCACTGTGCCAACACGCCGGACTCCAGCTGCCGGGGCATCTGGTGCCATCGCTCTTGCTTCGCAGTCGTCGCCAGCCCGCGTTCGATCTCGTGGTGCGCGCAGTCGTTGGTGAACGGGCGCGTTGGCTCGCCGAAGCCATGCCCGAGCTCGGCATCCGGCCAACGCCTGCGCCCGTGCCAGCCGACACGCAACCGTTCCTTCCGCCAGCGCCGCCGGTAGACAGCGGGGCTGTGGTCACCGCAATCACGGCGACGTTCCTCGACCACCTGGCCACCTGGGCGGCGGCGCCGCAACTTCGGCTTGCGGTTGCCGCGCTCGATCCAGCGTGGCTACCAGCGCTCGTGCTCGAGCTCAATCGCGCTCCGTTCAATCCGGTCACTGAACGCACCCGGGTCGACCTGCTCGGGTTGGCCCAGATGCGGCGAGAACTGCATGCCGTGCTGCAGCCCGATCCGCCGATTCCGCCAAGGCCAGCCGACTCACCAAATGTGCCCGCGGGAACGCGTGTACGGTTGCAGCCGTGAACTCCCTCGACCCCGCCGATGTACTGCGACCCCACGCAGAGCACGAGTTCGCTCACGAATTGTCGGCTCTCGCTGCTCACGACGACCGCCCTAGGCCACCTCGTTGGCAGCTCTCGCCATGGGCGGTGGTCACCTACCTCATGGGCGGCGCCCTGGCCGATGGCACTGTCATCACTGCCAAATATGTCGGCCCACGGCGGTTGATCGAGGTCGCGGTCGCCACGCTCGCGACCGACCGAGCGCTCTTGCTCCTCGGTTTGCCGGGCACCGCGAAGACCTGGGTCAGCGAGCACCTCGCGGCAGCAATCAGCGGCGATTCCACCCTGCTGGTACAAGGCACCGCAGGCACCGCCGAAGAAGCAGTGCGCTACGGATGGAACTACGCACGCTTGTTGGCCGAAGGACCAAGCGCTGCGGCACTCGTGTCATCGCCGGTGTATCGCGCAATGGAATACGGATCAATCGTGCGCATCGAAGAACTCACGCGCATGCCCAGCGATGTGCAGGACGCGCTCATCACGGTGCTCAGCGAGAAAGTGCTGCCCATTCCTGAACTCGGTAGCGAGATGCAGGCCAGACCAGGGTTCAACCTGATCGCTACGGCCAACAACCGCGACCGCGGCGTGAACGAGCTGTCGAGCGCGCTTCGGCGGCGTTTCAACACTGTCGTGCTTCCTACGCCGGCGACCGTTGAAGAAGAGGTCCTGATCGTCACGCAGCGCGTGGCCGCAATGTCGACGATGTTGTCGCTGCCAGCCGTCAGCACGGCGGCCGATGAGATTCGCCGAGTCGTCACGGTGTTCCGCGAGCTTCGCAACGGGCAGAGCGAAGACGGTCGGATCAAGTTCAAGACGCCGTCGGGCACCATGAGCACAGCCGAGGCGATCTCCGTCATGGTGCAGGGTATGGCGATGGCAGCACACCTCGGTGATGGCAGCCTGCGTTTCGACGCGCTCCTCAGCGGTATCGAATCCACAGTCGTCAAAGACCCCGTCCACGACACGGTGGTGTGGCGTGAATACCTCGATTCACTCGCGCTCCGCTAGCCCACCAGATGTGTCGTCGGCCGATGTTCGGTTGTACGGCATTCGCCATCACGGCCCTGGCTCAGCGCTCGCGGTCAGGCGCGCCTTGCTCGCCGACCCGCCCGACATCGTCCTCATCGAAGGGCCCCGCGAGGCAGACGCGATTGCGGCGCTCGCCGCCCATCCGTCAATGCAACCGCCCGTGACCATGCTCGGGTATGAGGCGGGTCACCCGGACAACGCAGTGTTCCATCCGTATGCCTCGTTCAGTCCCGAATGGGTCGCGCTCCGTTGGGCGTGCGATGCCGATGTACCGGTGCGTTTCATCGACTTGGCCCTCACGCACACCTTGGCGACCTGGCCCGACGTTGTGCAGCCTGCTCTCAGCTCGGTCGAGCAGCGTCCCCGCGATCCACTCGCTGAACTGGCCCGGGCCGCCGGCTACGACGACGCAGAACGTTGGTGGGAAGACGTTGTCGAACACCGCGAAGGCACGTCGGTGTTCGCCGCGATTGCCGACGCAATGACCGTGCTGCGCCAGGCGTACGAACCCGACCTTGTGCCAGCCGATCCGGTCGAGCGACGTCGTGAAGCGCAGATGCGTACCGGCATTCGAGCCGCTGTGGCCGAAGGATTCGTGCGTGTTGCCGTGGTCTGTGGGGCCTGGCACGTACCCGCACTCGCAGGCGCGCATCAGCCCAAGCAGGCGCGCTCCGACTCAGCGCTGCTCAGAGGCATGCCCAAGACAAAGGTCGCGATCACGTGGGTGCCATGGACACACCGCCGCCTCGCGTCTGCCACGGGGTACGGCGCTGGCATCACCTCCCCTGGGTGGTATCACCATCTGTTCACCCATCCCGGCGCACATACTGTGGCGCGTTGGTTCACCGAAGCCGCACGCGTTCTTCGGGCCGCCGACTATGGTGCCTCGGCTGGCGATGTTGTGGAGGCAACACGTCTCGCCGCAGCATTAGCGGCACTGCGCGGTCGACCACTCGCGGGCTTGGTCGAGGTCAACGATGCAGCGCAAGCCGTGCTGGGCGACGGTACCGATGCACCGATGCGACTGCTCAGCAACGAACTCATTGTCGGCACGCTCATCGGTCACGTGCCAGCGCACACTCCGATGGTGCCGCTGGCGCGGAACCTGGCACTCGAGCAAAAGCGGTTGCGGCTCAAGCCCGAGGTCGCCCCGAAGCCTCTCGAACTCGATCTTCGTAAGCCGCTCGATCTGGAACGCTCGCGTCTGTTGCACCGGTTGTCGGTATTGCGTGTCCCATGGGGTCGCGAGGTCGATGGTCGGCGATCCGTTGGCACGTTTCGTGAGACGTGGCAACTGCATTGGGAACCCGAACTCGAAGTCCGTCTGATCGAGGCATCGGCGTTCGGCACCACCATCGAAGCAGCGGCAGGCGCGGCGCTTGCCCAGCAAGCGATCGCGGCAGCGTCATTGGGTCACCTCACTGCAGCGGTCGAGGCGTGTCTCCTTGCCGATCTGGCATCAACACTTCCCGACATCGTCACGCTCATCGCCGATCGCGCCGCGCTCGATCTCGACATCTCGCACCTGATGAACGCTTTGCCGGCGTTGTCGCGCACGGTGCGCTACGGCGACGTCCGTGGCACCGATGCCGAGCAACTCTCAGCGGTCTTGCACAGCATGGTTGTTCGCATCGCAGCCGGTCTGTCTTCTGCGTGCACCAGCCTCAGCGACGATTCGGCGAGTCACATGGCTGTCCAGATCAATGACACCCAAGCCGCGCTGTCCTTACTCGGTCTCGGCAACCTCGTGAACACCTTCCACATTGCACTTTCTGACATCGTCGAGCGCGACCGCGTGCATGCGTCCCTTCAGGGGCGCGCAACCCGACTGCTTGCCGATGCGGCACGTTTGGCGACGCATGAGACCGAGGGCCGCGTCTCGCGGGCGCTCTCGCGTGGCACCCCACCCGCCGATGGTGCTGCGTTCGTCGAGGGCTTTCTCGGCGAATCGGGCATCGTGCTCGTTCACGATGCCGAGTTACTCGCGGTGCTCGACCGTTGGTTGGCCACACTCGACTCCGCGTCGTTCGTCGAGATCTTGCCGTTGCTTCGCCGCACGTTCGGCACATTCGAGCTCGCCGAACGCCGCCAGATCGGCGAACGCGTGCGTACAGGTGGTGCACCGGCCCTTGTGTCCGGGGCGTATACGTTGTCGGCCGAACGCGTTGCGGCTGGTCTCGAAACGGTCGCTCAGTTGTTGGGTGCCGGCCGGTGACGATCCATGACGACGCCCGCGTGCACGAGGGCGAGAGGCTCCGTCGCTGGCGGCTCGTGCTTGGCGGCGACAACGCCGAACATGGCGAAGGCACCGGTGTGCAACTCGACGGAGATGACCGCAACATCGATGCTGCACTCAGTGCCCTGTACGACGCGCCTCCAACGACCGGCTCGCGCGGCCGCGGCGCCAAGCGATCGGGCGGTCTTGCGGCTTCTGCCCCGAATGTTGCGCGTTGGCTCGGAGACATTCGCCGCTACTTTCCGACCGGCGTCGTTCAAGTCATGCAGCGCGACGCAATCGAGCGACTCGACCTCCAGCGGATGTTGCTCGAGCCCGAGATGCTGGAAGCGATCGAGCCCGACATCCACCTCGTCGCAACGCTGTTGTCCCTGCAGCACCTGTTGCCCGACACCACCCGGGCAACAGCGCGCCTGGTGGTGGCAAAGGTCGTTGCGCAGTTACATGATCGACTCGCCCAGCCAACGATGCAGGCAGTGCGTGGCGCGCTGGCACGATCGGCGCGCACCCGGCGCCCTCGGCCCGGTGACATCGATTGGGACCGAACCATCCGTGCCAATCTCGCCAACTACCAACCAGCGCTCAAGACTGTCATTCCGAACACGCTCGTGGGTTACTCGCGTCGCGAGACAGCCGTCCGGCGCGAAATCATCATCGGCATCGATCAGAGCGGCTCGATGAGCGACAGCGTCGTGTACGCGAGTGTGTTCGGTGCTGCGCTCGCGTCGGTGAGGTCACTGAGCACCCGGCTCGTGTCGTTCGACACCAGCGTCGTCGATCTCACCGAGCACATGCACGATCCGGTCGATCTCCTCTTCGGTATCCAACTCGGTGGCGGAACCGATCTCAATCGCGCGATGGCCTATTGCCAGACGCTCATCAGTCGGCCGACGGACACTGTGCTTGTCGTTGTCAGCGATCTGCACGAGGGCACCCCGGGCGGCGACTTTGTCGCCCGGCTCGCCGCGATGGCACGCAGCGGCGTCACCTGTGTGGCGTTGCTGGCGCTCAGCGATGAAGGTGCGCCAGCATTCGACCGAGCCGCTGCGAGTGCGCTGGCCGAACTCGGTGTGCCCGCCTTTGCGTGCACACCGAGCGCGTTCCCTGATCTGCTCGCCGCCGCGATCAACCGCAGCGATCTCGGTACCTGGGCCGGCGAGCAGGGGTTGGTGACCCGGCCTTAATTGGCCCGGCCGAGTGTGTCAGTCGCCCTGCGGCCGACGTTTGTCGGTCACACCGGGACCGCGCTTGAAGCCGCCTGGCTTGAAGCCGCCGGTACGAGCGCCACCGGGCTTGAAACCGCCTGATGGTCTGCCTGCGGACCCTTTGTAGCCGCCTGCGGTGTTACCGCCGAAGCCATCTGGCTTGTCGGAACGACCCTTGTAGCCGCCGCCACCGGTGTTGCCACCGAAGCCGCCGGGCTTGCCGGCGCCATATCCGGGCCGGCTGGGTCGGGCGTCGCTGTGAGGCGCTGCCGACCTGTCGCTTCGGTCGCTGGTGTAACGAGGACGATCGCTACCAGCGTCGTCACGGTTACGCCATGGCCGATCGGTGCCGCCATCACGGCCGTAGGGAGGCCGCTGCCCGTCGCGGGCGACTCCCGGCCGGTCTCCCGATGGACGTGGTCCGCCGGGGCGGTGGTCGTCGTTGCGTGCGGGGCTGAATCGCGGGCGATCGTCACGGCCAACGCGGCCGCGCTCGTTGCTGCGATCGTCGTCGCGGCGTGGTCGGGGTGACCAGTCGTTGCCGTCGCGTGGTGGGCTGTCGTTGCGGTCACGTGCCGGTGCCGCGTTGCGGTCGTTGCGACCTTGGTATCCGGGGCGATCGGCGCCATAGGACGGGCGGTCGGCTCCGTAGGCGAGGCGTTCGCGTGCGGCTGGGCGGTCGGCTCCGTAGGCGGGGCGGTCGCGTGCGGCTGGTGCGTCGTCGCGGCGTGGTCGGGGTGACCAGTCGCTGCGATCGCGTGGTGGGCTGTCGTTGCGGTCGCGTGCGGGTGCCGCGTTGCGGTCGTTGCGACCTTGGTATCCGGGGCGATCGGCGCCATAGGACGGGCGGTCGGCTCCGTAGGCGGGGCGGTCGCGTGTGGCTGGTGCGTCGTCGCGGCGTGGTCGGGGTGACCAGTCGTTGCGGTCGCGTGCGGGTGCGGCGTTGCGGTCGTTGCGACCTTGGTATCCGGCGCGATCGCCGTTACTGCCACGATCGGCGTAACCGCCGCGGTCGCTCGATGGTCCACGATCGGAATAGCCACCGCGGTCACTCGATGGTCCACGATCGGAATAGCCACCGCGACTGCCGCGGTCGCTGTAGCTGCCACGGTCGGCGTTGCGATCACCGCGACCGCTGTAGCCACCACGCTCGCGCTCGCCACGATCGCGGTTGCCCGTTTCGCGCTCGCCGGCCGGCACGCGCTCGACTGGCTTTGCGCCCTGCTCCCAGCTCACGTCGGCGTTGACGTTGTCGCTCATTCGCTGCGCGATGCGCTGACGGCTCGGGGGCACGAATGCAATCACGAGACCGGCATTACCGGCGCGACCCGTGCGACCCGAGCGGTGGGTGTAGTCCTTGTCGTTGTCAGGAAGGTCGTAGTGCAACACGAGGCTGACGTTGTCGACGTGGATACCACGTGCGGCAACATCGGTTGCCACCAGCGCTTGGATCTTGCCGCGCTTGAAGTCGTCGAGCGTGCGCTGGCGAACGGCTTGGCTGCGAGCGCCGTGGAGGGCGCCTGCCTTCACGCCGGCGCGATTGAGGTCTTCGCTGACATCGTCGACGCCGAAGCGGGTCTTGACAAACACCACCGTCGGACCGTGCTCCTCGATGAGTGCAACAGCGGCGTCGATGCGCTCTGACGGACGGGTGACCACGAAGCGATGATCCACTGGAGCCTGATCGACGTCGGCGAGAAGGTCGTGACGCACGGGATCCTTCATGTAGTCATTGATCAGTTCCTTGACGTCGCCATCGAGCGTTGCCGACCAGAGCATGGTCTGGCGCGTGCTCGGTGTCATGTCGAGGATTTTGCGTACGTCTGGCATGAACCCGAGATCGGCCATGCGGTCGGCTTCGTCGATGACGCAGACCTCGATCGCGCTGAGGTCGCAGTAGCCCTTTTCGATGATGTCGATGAGCCGACCAGGGGTCGCGACGATTACCGAAGCGCCCTTACGCAGCGAATGGATCTGCGGGCCGAACGATGCGCCACCATAGATGGCCTGAACGAAACGCCATTGAGCGCG
>JAYTWP010000092.1:0-6604 GCA_043743395.1 Actinomycetota bacterium
GGTTTGTTCCGTCCCAGTGTTTTGATGCTTCGAGTGATGTGTTGGGGGGTTGTCGTGTCCAACTGTGATGTTACCGACGATCGCGTTTGCGATGCCCTGGCCGAGTTCAAGGCGTTACGCGGCTATCAACGTGACCTCGCGTTCATGACTGTGGAGCGCGAAATCCGACGCTTACAAGCCGTCCAAGCAGGCATGGTGTCACAAGTGAAGTTGTCGGTGTCGTTTCTTGATGATGGGCATCAGAGCCCGGCGCGGTGGGTGCAAGCCGTCACGAATTGCTCGCGGGGCACCGCTGCTCGTGTCTCCCAAACCGCAGCACTCTTTGATGAGTTACCCGTGTTCGCCGCGGCGGTGGCCGCAGGTGACATTGGTGGTGATCAGACCCGTGTGATGCTCGGCTTGTACACGAACACGCGTTGTCGCCCGTTCCTGATCGAGTCAGACGAGATGATGACCAAACATGCCACCGAGTTGACACTGCGCGATTTCGCAGTGGTGTGTCAACGCTTCGAGGCTCACAGCGATCCCGATGGAACACACCGTGATCACGAGTTATCACGTCAGAACCGGGCAGTGTCCACAACCAGGGTTGGCGCAGGTCACCAGTTCCACGCCAACGGCGACGCGTTATCAGGCGAACTGATGACCAAAATTTTGGAGGCGTACACCCAAGCCGAGTTCGATATCGATGTTGCTGACGCCAACACCGCGTACGCGAACCAACCCGGGCGCAAACCACTCGCACGCACCAATCAACAACGCCGCTACGACGCCATGCTGACCATCTTCCTCAACGCCAACAACGACAAGGCAGGCGGTGCTGGTGCTGGTGCGGCGGGTGCTGGCCCAGCCGGTTCTGGTGATGCGGGCGGTTCTGGCCCTGCGGGTTCTGGCCCGGGCCGTGCTGGCCCGACGGGTTCGGCGAGTCGGTTGCCGTTGATCAATATCATCACCAACGAACACACACTCACCACAGCGATCGCCAACTACTACGGTCACGAACCCACTCGGGCAACCGGATCCACCACGACCGGTTCACCAACGACTGGTGCTCCAGCGAGTGGTTCACCGGTGGGGATGCCGTTCGCGTCGGATCGGTTGTGGCTCTGTCAAACCACCACGGGCACCCCGGTGGACCCCACCGACCTGCTCGTGGCCGCGCTCATTGGACACATCCGCCGAGTCATCGTCGACAGCACCGGACGCGTCATCGATCTCGGACGACGATCACGCCTGTTCACCGGTGCCGCCCGCGAATCCGTCCTGCTCACCGACAGTCAATGTTGCTGGCCGGGCTGTGTGCGCCCAATGATCCAAATCGATCACCAAACCCCGTGGGCACGCGAGGGTGGCACTACCACGCCGCTCAACGGTGCACCGTTATGCCCCCAGCACAACCGGCATAAACACCGCGACCGCACCACCACCACCCGAACAACCACCGGATGGCACCACCACCGACCAGACGGAACCGAAATCGCACCACGCACCCCCGATCCACCATGACCCCATCGATCCAGCATGAGCCCATGGACGCGCGCTCTGAGCCGTGCCTCATGACGATGGAACGCGTCGAGATGGAACGCGGCGAGGTGAACCTACGTGGGGTTGGAGCCACCGTCGATCGTGATGGTCTGACCGGTGACCCAACCACATTCGTCGCTTGCCAACCACACGCAGGCTGCACCAATATCGTCTGGCGTGCCGAGGCGACCGACGGGAATGGTCTTGGCAATCTGTTCGGTGTACGCGCCGCCCTCGGTGTTCGCCATCAGCCCGAGTGCCAACGAGTTCGCTGTCACGCCGTTGCGTGCGGACTCCATTGCGATGTGCCGCATGAATGCGATTGCGCCACCCTTGGCTGCACCGTAGGCAGAGATGCCCATGCGATTGCCCGAAGTGCCAGCGCCTGACGCGACGGTGATGACTCGCCCCCATCCGCACGAATACATCGACTCGAGAACCGCACGAGTGCAGTGCATGACGCCGTAGAGGTTCACGTCGATGAATCGTGCGTACTCGCTGGGATCCATCTGTACGAACGGCTTCGGGGTGAACGACTGCGCTCCGGCATTGCCAGCGTTGTTCACGAGAATGTCGATACGTCCCAGCGCTGAAATCGCATCGTGCACGGCGTGCGCGTCGGTGACATCGAACGGCGTGGCAGCGGCCTGTGCATTGGTATCGCGAATGCTGGCGGCGATGTTCTGGGCGCGTTCGGGCACGATGTCATTGACGTACACCATCGCTCCCTGCCCGGCGAGGGCGCGGGCAATGCCGGCGCCCACTGACTGCCCAGCGCCGGTCACGAGCGCAACCTTCCCAGTGAGATCAAACATCTCTACAGTGTGGCCCGCGCAAACGCTCAGCGAATCAACGAAGGGCGTATGCGACGATAGTCGGGTGAAACTCACCACGCTGGACCGGCGAATCATCGCGTTGGCCATTCCCGCGTTGGGCACGCTCGCCATCGAACCGCTCTACATCTTGGTGGACACGGCCATCGTCGGCCGTCTCGGTACTTCGGCACTCGCTGGCCTTGCGATCGCTGGCACCGTGCTGCTCACCATCACTGCAGTACTCGGATTCATGCAGTACGGCGTCACGCCGGAAGTGGCGTACGCACAAGGTTCCGGCGACCCCGAGCGGGCTCGGGTGATCGCCAAGGATGCACTCTGGCTTGCGATATTGCTCGGAGTGCCGGTGGCATGCGTGGTGGCACTGCTGGCGCACCCCCTTGCCGGGTTGCTGGGAGCCACCGGCGACGTAGAACGCGCGGCCACCACGTATTTGCGGATCAGTGCCCTCGGGCTTCCGTTTGTGTTCATCACATTGGTGGGGCACGGCATCATGCGTGGGCACAACAATCTGCGTAAACCACTGCTGATCGTGCTGTGCGCCAACGTGGCAAATGTCGTGGCCGAAGTCGTCGCGGTGTATGGCCTCAAACTCGGAATTGCGGGCTCGGCGTGGAGCACGGTGTTTGTACAGATCGGTGCAGCCGCCGCCTTCGTGATGATCCTGCGACCGCATCTGGCACGCGTGCGTCCGGCGTGGAGTCGCATCAAACCGTTCCTCGTGATCGGTAGTCACCTCGGCTTACGCAGCGTTGCAATGCTTGCGGTCTGGATCACGGTCACGCGCGTCGCCGCGCACGTGGACACGCCTACGTTGGCGGCCCACCAAGTGCTGTTTCAACTCTTCACATTCCTCGCACTGATCCTGGATGCATTGGCGATTCCCGCACAGTCACTCGTTGCGGGCGCGATGGGCGCGCTCGACCAGGAGGGTGCGATGGCCGTTGGCTGGTCGAGCACCAAGCTCTCGATCTGGATCGGTACATCGTTTTGTGCCTTCGTGGCGGCGACGAGCTCGGTGGTGCCTCACATCTTCACCAACGACAGCGCTGTCATCAGTCGCGTCACCTCGGGCCTGTTCTTCCTTGCGGTGATGCAGGTCCCCGGCGCGGTCGCATTCGCGCTCGATGGAGCGCTCATCGGTGGTCAGGACGGTCGATTTCTTGGACGCGCCGCACTCGGCAACCTTGTGTCATACGTACCGTTTCTGGTCGCCACCCTCATTCATCCGGCGTTGGGGATCGGCGGTTTGTGGGGCGGCCAGTTGGCATGGATGACGATGCGCGCGCTCGTGAACGAACGCCGGTTTCGTTCACGTCGGTGGATGTCGGCCGTCGTGCAACAGTCGTGACGTGCGCGAATGTGGCCGACGCGTGCCAAGCGTTAGGTGACGATGTTGATGGTTCGACCGGGGACCACGATGACCTTCTTCGGGGTGGCCCCGGCGAGCGCGTTGATTACCTTGTCGTCGGCAAGCGCTGCCGCTTGCACGACCTCGCTTGTAGCGTCGCTCGCGACGATGAGGCGGCTGCGGAACTTGCCGTTCACCTGTACCGGTAGTTCGATGGTGTCCGAGACAAGAAGCGCCGGATCGGCGATGGGGAACGGGGCGTTCGTCAGCGAATCGGCGTGGCCGAGCATCCGCCACAACTCCTCGGCCACGTGTGGGCACAAGGGCGCCAACATCAGCACCAAGGGCTCGGCGACGTCGTGGGGGCACGTGCCGAGCTTGGTGAGCGCGTTGTTCAGCTCGATCATTTTTGCGATCGCGGTGTTGAAGTGCAGGTCGTCCATGTCGGCGCGTACGTCGGCGATGGTGCGATGCAACAGGCGCAACGTGTTGGCGTCGGCCGCATCGCCCAGGCGGAGCTCGCCCGTTTCTTCGTCGACCAAGTTGCGCCACACCCGTTGGAGGAAGCGATGCATGCCAACGACATCGCGGGTCTCCCACGGACGCGACGCGTCCATTGGGCCTGTGCTCATTTCGTACAGTCGCAATGTGTCGGCACCGTACGCGTCGTACATTTCGTCCGGGGACACAGCATTCTTCAGGCTCTTGCCCATCTTGCCCCACTCGCGTGTGACGGGCTTGCCGTCGAACATGAACTGTCCGTCGACTTCCTTCACGCTTGCCGCGTCCACGTAGACGTCGCGGTCGTCCTTGAACGCAGCAGCGAGGATCATGCCCTGATTGAACAAGCGGTGGTATGGCTCTCTCGAGCTGACATGACCGAGGTCGAACAACACCTTGTGCCAAAAGCGCGAGTACAGCAGGTGCAGCACGGCGTGTTCGACACCGCCCACGTAGAGGTCGACGCCGCCCGGGTGTCCAGGGCCTTGCGGGCCCATCCAGTAGCGCTCAACGTCTTTGTCGACGAGCGCGTTCTCGTTTGTGGGGTCGAGGTAGCGCAGTTCGTACCAACACGAGCCGGCCCAGTTGGGCATCACATTGGTGTCACGGTGATAGCTGCGGATGCCGTCGCCCAGATCGATCTCGACATCGGTCCACCAGTCGAGGCGATCGAGCGGCGATTCCGGATTACTGAATTCGTCGTCGGGTGCAAAGGTGCGCGGCGAGAACGATTCGGTCTCGGGCAGGAGCACCGGCAGTTCGTAGTCGGGCAGACCGATAGGGCCGAACTCGTCGTAGACGATGGGGAAGGGTTCGCCCCAATAGCGCTGGCGGCTGAACAACCAGTCGCGCAACCGGAAGTTGACCGTGGCGTGGCCACGCCCGCGTGCCTGCAACCACTCGTTGGTAAGGCGTACACCCTCGGCGACCGACTCCAGGCCATTCAGGTCGAGGCCCTCGGCATTCGACGAGTGCACGTACGGTGCGTCGCCGACAAAGGCCTCCGGCCAGGTGCCGGTATCGAGAGATGGTGTGACGCCGTGGTCTTGGAACCATGCCGCTGGCGGTTGCTGGATTGCCGGGATCGACAGACCGAATTGCCGTGCGAACTCGAAGTCGCGATGGTCGCCGCACGGCACCGCCATGATCGCGCCGGTGCCGTATCCCATCAGTACGTAGTCGGCGATCCAGATGGGGGCCAGTGCACCGTTCACTGGGTTGCTTGCGTACGAGCCAGTGAACACCCCGGTCTTTTCGCGGGTGAGGTCTTGGCGATCAATCTCTTTTTTGGCTGCGGCGATGCGCCGGTATTCGGCAACGGCCTCCGCCTGTTCGGCGACAGTGAGCGCCTCGACGAGCGGATGCTCTGGCGCGAGCACCATGAACGTTGCTCCGAACAGGGTGTCGGGCCGGGTCGTGAAGACTTCGATGTCGCCAGCCGCGCTTGCGAAGCGAACGCGGGCGCCCTCGCTGCGACCGATCCAGTTGCGTTGCATCGTCTTGATCGCGTCGGTCCAATCGAGCAGATCGAGGTCGTCGATCAGGCGGTCGGCGTACGCGGTGATTCGCATCATCCATTGGCGCATATTGCGTTTGAAGACGGGGAAGTTGCCGCGTTCGCTGCGGCCCTCCGATGTGACCTCCTCGTTGGCCACCACAGTGCCCAAACCCGGGCACCAGTTGACAGGCGCCTCAGACACGTATGCCAACCGACAATCATCGATCAGCTTGCGTTGTTCGGCTGTTTGAAGTTCGGCCCACGGACGACCATCGGGCGTGGCCCGTGCGCCGGACTCGAACGCGCCGACCAGCTCGCTGATGGGTCGTGCACGGCCGACACCGTTGTCTGCCGTGGTGTCGTACCACGAGTTGAAAATCTGCAGGAAGATCCACTGGGTCCACCTGTAGTACTTCGGATCTGTCGTCTCGATGCTGCGCCGCTTGTCGTGACTGAGCCCGAGTCTGCTGAGTTGGCGTCGCATCGTGGCGATGTTTGCAGCGGTTGTGATTGCGGGATGTTGGCCCGTTTGGACGGCGTACTGCTCGGCGGGTAGGCCGAACGCGTCGAATCCCATCGTGTAACAAACGTTGTACCCCGCCATGCGCTTGTAGCGGCTGAACACATCGGTGCCAATGAATCCGAGTGGATGGCCCACGTGCAGACCAGCCCCGGAAGGGTACGGAAACATGTCGAGCACGAACATCTTCTCGCGTCCGGCGACCGCTGCGGGGTCGCCGAGCGGCCCGGCGGGATTCGGTGCTTCGAATGTGGCGTGTTCATCCCACCAGTGCTGCCAGCGCAGCTCGATGTCTTGTGCGAGCGAGGACGAATAACGGTAACGGGGTGTGTCGGAGTCGGCGTGAGCCATAGGAACCACACTCTACGGGCCCACGT
>JAYTWP010000093.1:0-6209 GCA_043743395.1 Actinomycetota bacterium
ACGAGCCACGTACCTTCGTTGCTGCGGCAGGTTTCGATGATGAACTCGACTGCGTTCTCGCTGTTGACTGTTCGACTCGGTTCAGCAAGGTCGGCGCCATCGAGGCCACTCGCCCCGTGGACGTAACCGGCGTGACGGGGCGGAGCGACAAGTGGGCGCTCAGCGCCGCTGTGCACCGGCGTGTCGATGCCGAGGAGCTCGGTCATGATCAGCGCATTGCGCGTGGTGAGCGTGAGCGGAGCATTTCCGGCGACGGTGGTGATACCCAGCAGATTCGTGTGCTGGGCGGCAACGACGATCGCGATGGCGTCGTCATGACCCGGATCGCAGTCGAGAATGATCGATGGCTTTGGCGCGGCGCCGGACGCGTTGTTGGACGACATGCACAAAGCATGCCACCGTTGCTAGGCAAAGGTGAGCCTGCCCTCGGCGTTCAGCGACGCAGCCCGCCCCACCCATTCGCCTTCGCACATTGCCGACGCCACATCGACGTCGGGAGACGATGCCCAGGCGCGGCGGCCGTCGGCGAGTAGACAGGCGGCAAACGCCGTTTCTGGTCTGCCTTCTCTGCCGTGCATCACTGTGTACGCCTCGATCGTGACCGGCCCGGCGGCGTCGGCTCCCTCGGCCATTTCGCGTCGGGCCATTGCATCGATCTGGTCCTGGGGCTTCACATGACGGAACTGACCGGTTGTCGGGATGGTGCTGTACACACCGAAGGAGTGTTTCGTTGCGTAGCCTCCATTTCCCCAAACGAGACCATTGGTGCCGGCCCCTGAACGTAGGTCGTTCATCGTGGTGGCGATGGCGTGCATGACGTAGTTGTTCCACGGGCCACCGGCGAACGACAAGCCACCGGTACGGGTGAGCTGGCGTTCGAGTGAGAGGCCGAGTGATTTCGCGCCGAGTTGAACGGCCGACGGGAAACAGCTGTACAGATCGACGATGTCGATGTCGTCGATCGTGAGGCCGGCGCCCTCGAGCGCGAGTCGTCCGCCGAGCTCGATCGCCGGGGTCTCTGAGAAGCTGTACCGGTTCGACATGTAGCTGTGTTCGTGGCAATCGGCACCCGAATGGATGAACACCCAACGGTCGCTCGGCACGCCCAACGCCCGCGCTTTTTCAACACTGCACATGATCAGCGCAGCACCCATGTCGACATCGTTGTTCGAGTTCATGTATTTGGTGTACGGGAATCCAATGATTCGATTCGAGGGTGTGGGTGTGCGGATCTCCTCGGCTGTTCGCGACTTCTGGATCCATGCATTCGGATTCTTGGCGGCAACGTCACTGAAGCGCGCCCAGAGCTCGCTCGCGACTTGTAATTGTTCGCCCACCGAGCGGCCGGCTGCGGCACGAATTGCCGTCTCGAACATCGGGTACACGTGCACCGGCAGGTAGATGCCCTGCGCCCGCTCGGCGGCGTGAGACATCTCGAGGTCGTCGCCCATCACCCGCGGCAATTGCCCCTCGGGTGCCTTCGGCCAATGCAGCTCGATGCCCTCGCGGCGGGTCTTCATCCGGGTGCGCGACGCCTCGGCTCCGGCAAGGATCGCGATGTCGATGTCGCCGTTCTGAATGTTGAGCGCGGTGCTGTTCACAAGAGTCTGCGGACTGTTGCCACCGTTGGTCGTGAGCACGGTTTCGCGCGGCGTCCTGCCGAGGTGCTGACCAAGTACATAGGCAGGATCGCCGTATCGCCACGTGAGCAAACTGACCACGCGGATCGAATCGGGGTCGGGTGTCGCGTTGAGCCCTGCGTCTGTCGTGGCCCGACGCACGGCCTCGGCCATCAGCTCAACGGGGTGCATGGCATCATCGATGCCAGCTGCGTGGTGGGCGTATTGGCCGCCGCCGATGAGTATTGGAGTGCGGGGGTCGAGTGACATAGCGGTCGAGGCTACGGCCGTGACCTCGTTTGAGGCGACCGCAACGGCGGGCTCTACACTCGGCACGTGCCACGCGTAGCTATCGGGTCCGACCATGCCGGTTTCGAATTGAAGGAACACCTCATCGGTGTCCTCGAGGCGGCAGGTCACAGTGTCAACAATCACGGCACGCACAGCACGGAGAGCTGTGACTACCCCCCCATCTGTGCTGCTGTGGGGCGTACCGTTCGAGACGGCAACGCCGACGTCGGGATCGTGCTCGGTGGGAGTGGGCAGGGTGAGCAGCTCGCTGCCAACAAAGTGCGCGGTGTCCGTGCCGCGCTCTGTAACGATCTGTATACGGCCCGCATGGCCCGTCAGCACAACGATGCGAACGTTCTCAGTATCGGTGCCCGCGTCGTTGGCGTCGGTCTGGCTGAAGAGATTCTGGCCATCTTCCTCACGACTCCGTTCGAAGGTGGCCGTCACGAACGGCGCGTCGCCCAGATCACCGAAATCGAAACTCAAGAATTCTTTCGCTGACCGTTTCGGATCAGCCGACACGCAGCCATTTGCCCAATCCGATTCAGGAGACACATCATGCCTTGGCCATCTGACCTCGAACCAGACACAGCGGTTTTCGATCTCATCGACCGCGAGGTCATCCGCCAATCCACCGGCCTGCAACTGATCGCCAGCGAGAACTTCACGTCGCCCGCTGTCATGCGCGCGACGGGTTCGGTGCTCACCAACAAATATGCCGAGGGCTATCCCGGTAAGCGTTACTACGGCGGCAATGCCATCGTCGACGACATCGAGGCGCTGGCCATCTCTCGAGTCAAAGATCTGTTCGGCGCCGAGCACGCCAACGTGCAGCCACATAGCGGCGCCAGCGCAAACATGGCGGTGTATCTCGGCCTGCTGCAACCGGGTGACACGGTGATGGGACTCAGCCTCGATCACGGCGGACATCTCACGCACGGCTCGCCTGTTAACGCGAGCGGCATCTTCTACAACTTCGTTTCGTACAAGGTAGATCCCAGCGACGAACGCATTGACTACGACAAGATGCGCGATCTCGCGCTCGAGCACCGCCCGAAGATGATCGTGGCCGGCACCACGAGTTATCCGCGTCGTCTCGACCCCGACGTTTTCAAGAGTGTCGCCGACGAGGTTGGTGCGCTGCTGATGTTCGATGTCGCTCATCTCGCCGGCCTCATCGCCGGCGGTGCACACCCCAACCCAGTTTCGGTCTCCGATGTCGTCACATTCACCACGCACAAGACGTTGCGCGGCCCTCGTGGCGGGTGCATTCTGTCCAAGGCCGAGCACGCAGCCAAGATCGACAAGGCCGTGTTCCCGGGCAGTCAGGGTGGTCCCCTCGAACACGTGATTGCCGGTAAGGCGGTGGCGTTCCACGAGGCGATGCATCCCAGCTTTCGCGACTATGCACAACAGATCGTGCTCAATGCCTCAGCGCTCGCAGCCGAGTTGGCGCAGCAGGGTTTCCGACTGGTCAGTGGCGGCACTGACAACCATCTCATGGTCGTCGACTTGCGCCCGTTCGATGCCGACCTCACCGGCAAAGAAGCTCAAACGGTGCTCGACGAAGCAGGCATCACTTTGAACAAGAACACCGTGCCGAACGATACACGCAGTCCGTTCGTTACGAGCGGAGTACGGATTGGCACTCCGAGCGTGACCACGCAGGGCATGAAAGAACCCGAAATGAGAGATATCGCCGGCCTGATTGCCGAGGCGCTTCGTGGGCGCGCCAATGCCGACACCCTCGCCGATGTGCGTCGCCGAGTCGGCGCACTGTGCGCTCGGTTCCCCGTCTACGCCTGACGTTTCAGAAGTACTCTTCTTTCGATGCCAGACACCGCTGCCTACCTCATCGTTGGTGGGTGCGCGGCTGGCACCACATTCGTGCTGACGCCGTTGGTGTGCAAGATCGCGAATCGCTTTGGCTGGGTGGTGCAACCCGACGATCGCAGAGTTCACAAGGTGCCGACCCCCGACGTCGGCGGCATCGCAATGTTCATCGGGTTTATTGTCGCGTTCACGTTGAGTCGGCTGATGGATTCGTTCGACGCGTTGTACTCGCGTAACTCCGAACCACGCGGGGTGCTCATTGCCGCCGCGATCATGTTTGCGGTCGGCCTGCTCGACGACGTGCGTAACATCTCCGCGCCTGCCAAGGTGTTCGGCACCGTCCTTGCCGGAATGGCACTCGTGTACTACGGCGTCACAATGTTCTACTTCCGTGTCCCGCGCGTGGATGTCTTCGTCCTCGCCGACGAATGGGTTCCGCTCGTCACGATCTTGTGGCTGCTCGGAATGAGCCAGGCGATCAACTTGATCGACGGTCTCGATGGTCTGGCCGCCGGCATCGTGGCGATCGCGTCGGGGGCATTCTTTCTGTACAGCACTGAGCTGCAGAACAAGGGTCTGCTCACGCGCGACAGCATTGCCCCGCTCGTGTGCATCATCTCCGTCGGTATCTGTCTTGGCTTCATGCCGCACAACTTCAATCCGGCGAAGATCTTCATGGGCGATGGCGGAGCACTTTTTCTCGGACTACTCATGGCGTCGGCCACGAGTGTGGTCGGTGGTCGCGCCGATCCTGTGACGCAACAACAATTCGGGCAGTCGTACTTCTTTTTTGCGCCGCTGTTCATCCCCTTGTTCATTCTCGGCGTGCCGATTCTCGACACGCTCTTCGCCATTATTCGCCGTGCGACGCGTGGTCAGGGTCTTGCGACGGCGGACAAAGGTCATCTCCACCATCGGCTCATGAACCTGGGGCATGGCCAGCGTCGAAGCGTGCTGATTTTATGGCTCTGGACTGCGCTGCTCTCGGCCTTCGTGCTCTACCCCGTGTTCACAACGGGTGGAGCCACGCTTGCGACGCTCGGTGTCCTCGCCCTCGGTCTTGGCCTGTTCACCGTGCTGCATCCCGAGGTACGTCGGACCAGGGCCATGCATGCAACGAACGTTGCGTCCGAATTGGAGAACTCGGAGTCGGGACGCTAGATTGTTCTTGCGTTCACAAGCTCGTTGACACCAGCGTCATGGCTCATGGATGCGACGTCACGACATGGACCTCCTGCCCCGCAAACGCGTCAACACCAACGATGGCCTCGGCCGAGGCATGGAATTTGCCATTCTCGTTGTGCTGTTCCTTGCGATCGGCTACGGACTCGACTCGTGGCTCGGCACCAAGCCCCTCTTCATGATCGTGTTCGTCGTTGTGGGCCTTATCGGTCAATTCGCGAGCATGTGGTACGGCTATGAGGTCCGCATGAAACAGCTCGAAGAGCAGCGGCGCGACATCACCCGCGAGGGCAAGGCGGCTGCACGGTGATGGCAAACTCGCCGTTGCCAATGATCACTCGGATCGAGGGTGGCGCACCCGAGGTCGAGGTGTCACGGGACATGATTCGTCGTGGACTCATCGTCGGTCCTGTACTCATCGCGTTGTGCGGCATCATCTGGGGTCTGGCCGGTGTTTCATCTTCGGCCTACGCGCTCGCGCTCGTGCTCATCAACTTCGGTATCGCCGCTGGTCTCATCGCCGTCACGGCTCGCATTTCGCTCGGGCTGATGATGGGTGCCATTCTGTTCGGGTACCTCATCCGGCTCGGAATGCTTTTCCTTGCCGTGTATCTGGTGAAAGATGCCAGCTGGATTTCGCGTCCGGCGCTCGGACTGACAATCATCGTGTCGCACCTCGGCCTCCTTGCTTGGGAGCTGAAGTACGTCGCTGCCTCGCTGGCTCACCCCGGCCTCAAACCATCTCGCTCGCACTGAGAGGAACGGATCAACCTTGTTGGGTCTTGAGTTTCCACCATTCATTAACGAAATCCTGCGCTGGCGCGACCTGTTCACTTCGTTCAACAAGATCGCACTCATCGCAGTCGCCGCAGCGATCATCGGCAGCCTCGTGTTCTTGTTGGCCGGTAGCAAAGATGCGTCTGTGGCGCCGACGGGAATCCGCAACCTCGCCGAGACGTCCGTCGAGTTCATCGAGGACAGCGTCATCATGCAGACGATGGGCAAGGAAGGGCTGGCCTGGACGCCGTTCCTGTTGAGCCTGTTCTTGTTCATCTTCTTGTGCAATCTCACCGGCATCATCCCGATTCTGCAGATGCCCGCCACGGCGCGAATCGCGATCCCACTGTTCTTGTCACTGTTGGTGTGGATCATCTTCATCGGCACCGGCCTGAAGCATCAGAAGGCTCGTTACTTCACCAATCTGCTCTGGCCTCCCGGCGTGCCGGTGGCGCTCAAGCCACTCGTCGGAGCGATTGAATTCTTCTCCACGATCATCGTTCGTCC
>JAYTWP010000094.1:0-2813 GCA_043743395.1 Actinomycetota bacterium
CAGACCCAACATCTGCGGCTACAACGCGTACCACACGGCCGGTGGCGTGTTGCTGCGACCATCGAGTACGCAGAGCGATTCCAAGCTCGCGCCGTTCGATGTCTGGACGTGGAAGGAACTTGGCGCGAAGGGCACCGCGCTCACGTCGTACCCCGTTCACTCCGTCTACGAGGATTTCACTTGGGACAAATCCGACACGATGAGCGGGGCTGCCGACGATTGGGCCTATGAGCATCTCGGGCTGTTCGGATGGACCACCGAGTTTTGGGACGTTGTCCATGCCGCCACCGGCACACGCAGTGGCACCGACATGTGGTTCATCGGCCCGTCGGTGGAAGAAGAACTCGCGATTGCGCGCTGGAGCGATCAGCACGGCGATTACTACGTCCCGTGGCGCGCGTTCGATCATCCTCAGCTTGGTCCTGTGGAGATAGGCGGCCTGGATTGGTTCCGTCTCTTCGTCAACCCTCCGCTGCCCTTGCTCGTCGATGAGATTCGGCCTCACGCAGAGTTCGCCGTGTTCCAAGCGCTCGCCTCGCCGTGCCTCGAGATCATGCACGCCGAAGCGAAGCACCTCGGCGACGGAGTGTGGCAAGTGGACGTCGGGATTGCGAACACCGGTTGGTTGCCGACGCACATCAGTTCACATGCAGCAAAGCAGAAGTTGGTGCTACCAGTGACCGCCGAACTCGTACTGCCCGAAGGTTTCGAGATCGTCGGCGGCGTGAACCGGGTGCAATGTGGCCAACTCACGGGACGCAACGCGTTACGTATGTACAGCGGATTCCGACACGACGCAACAGCCGACCGCGTGCTCGCACGGTGGCTGGTGCGGTCGCGTGCAGCAGACTCCGGGCGCGACCCATCGGGTACCGCTGAGTTGTCTGGCGTCTCCGCGATCGCAAGCCATCAGCGCGCTGGCACTGTGCAGCGCGCTGTAGTCGCCGTCGATTGATGGCGTCCGACCGCTCGCTGAGCACCGATGGTGTCCGGCTCACCGCAACGCGGGGCATCCGTGGGTTCGTCGACGGCACCGTGTCGGTGGTGCTTGGCGCGTATCTGAAGCTGCTCGGCTACAGCAACTTCAAGATCGGTGTCGTCATCACCATGATGTTGCTGGGCTCGGCCGCACTCACCTTGCTCACCGGACTCTACGGCCACCGCTTTGCGCGACGCGCCATTCTGCTCAGTGGTTCAACGCTGATGTTCGTCACCGGGATCACGTACGCGAGTACGACGATGTTTGCGTTGATGCTGGTCATGGGCACGCTCGGGACGATGAACCCGTCGAGTGGGGACGTGAGCGTGTTCTTACCGATGGAGCAATCGCTTCTTCCCTCCACGGTCGCCGACGAGCACCGCACATCAATGTTCGCGAGGTATGCCTTCATCGGCAGCTTCTGTGGGGCACTCGGTTCGCTCGCGGCCGGGGTTCCCGACTGGGTGGCGCGTCATTCGTCTCTTGATCGCGGCACCGCCTTGCGTGGCGTGTTCGCTGCATACGCAGTGGCGGGCGTCGTCACATTTCTGATCTATCGATCATTGTCGCCAGCAATCGAACCCGCTGGCATACATCGGGCTGCACCCCTCGGCGACTCGCGGGCCATGGTGTACCGGTTGGCTGCAGTCTTCAGCCTCGATGCACTCGGAGGCGGTTTCGTCGTGCAGTCGTTGCTCGCGTTGTGGTTGTACGAACGTTTCAATCTGTCGGTCACCGTTGCCGGAGCGCTGCTTTTTTGGACCGGTGTCTGCTCAGCGTTTTCCGCGTTCGTGTCAGCGCGCATCGCCAAACGCATCGGGTTGATCCGCACGATGGTGTTCACTCATCTCCCTGCGCAGGTCCTCCTCATCAGCGCCGCGCTCGTGCCAAACCTCGGTCTTGCCGTTGCGTGTCTGATCGCGCGCAGCCTGTTGTCAGCAATGGACGTTCCTGCGCGTAATTCCTACGTGATGGCTGTCGTGTCGCCGGCCGAGCGCGCGGCCGCAGCGAGCGTCACCAATGTGCCGCGCAGTCTGGCATCGGCGCTCCCGCCTCTTGCTGCCGGCTGGATGCTGGATCACAGCACGTTTGGTTGGCCGCTCATCATCGCCGGCAGTCTGAAGGCAACGTATGACCTGTTGTTGTTAGCGATGTTCCGCAATATCCGACCACCCGAGGAACAGATTCGTACCTAACCCACCCCCGACGCGCGGGCTCCTGTAACGTGCGCGTTGACCATGAACGACAAGCGCCGAACCACTACGTCGAACTTCGGTGTGAGCCGACGCGAGAGTCACGACGCGTCGGGCTTCTACGCACGCTTCACGGCACCGATGGTATCCAACGACGAGACGGTCCTCGCGCCGACGCCGATAGAGCAGCCTCTCGTCTGTGGCGATTCGCGCAACATGAGCACGATCGCCGACGGTTCGGTGGCGCTTGTGGTCACGTCGCCACCGTATTTCGCCGGCAAGGCGTACGAAGAAGAACTCGGCCGCGACGGAATTCCAGCGTCGTACATCGAGTACCTCGAGTTGCTTCACGACGTGTTCGCCGATTGTGCGCGAACGCTCGAGCCCGGTGGTCGCATCGCCGTCAATGTCGCCAACCTCGGCCGCAAGCCCTATCGCAGCCTGTCTGCCGACATCGTGCACATCTTGCAGGATCAACTCGGCTTGCTGTTGCGCGGAGAGATCGTGTGGCGCAAGGCCGAAGGTGCGAGCGGGTCGTGTGCCTGGGGGTCGTTTCGTAGTCCCTCGAACCCGGTGCTGCGTGATGTCACCGAGCGAGTCATTGTTGCCAGCAAGGGTCGTTTCGATCGCGCGCGCAGCGT
>JAYTWP010000095.1:0-8227 GCA_043743395.1 Actinomycetota bacterium
TCGATGGCCTCCGCACACAGCGCGGCGACGTCGGACGGTGTTGCCTCGGGTTTGAGCAACGTGTGATCCAGCATCTGCGCAATCGCGTGTCGATCCATCGCGTCATCGTACGCACACCGGTCCACCTAGTGTGCCCTGCATGAAAGCAGCTGTGTACTACGCAACCGGTGGGCCCGATGTGTTTCGATACGAAGAGGTCGCCGATCCAATAGCGCGCAAGAACGGCGTGGTCGTGCAGGTTGCGGCTGTGGGCATTCAGGGCGGCGATCTACTGAATCGCCAAGGTGGCGCACTCGCCTCAAACCCGCACATCGTCGGATATCAGGCCAGCGGTGTCGTCATCGCCGTAGGGGAGAATGTCACTTCGCTGCACGAGGGCCAAAGAGTCGTGGCCACGATGGCGTTCGGCAGTCACGCCGAACTCATCAGCGTCCCCGAGGGTTCTGTCTTCGTCGTGCCGGACTCGATGCCACTCGAAGACGCGGCCGGTATCCCTATCGAGTTCGGCACTGCAGACGATTGCCTGTTCGAGTTCGGCGGCCTGCAGCGCGGCGAGACCGTACTCATCCAAGCTGGTGCCGGCGGTGTGGGACTTGCCGCCATCCAACTGGCCAGGCAAGCGGGTGCGGCCATGGTGTTGGCGACGGCATCGAGCGACGCGCGTCTCAGTCGACTCACCGCATTCGGCATGGACCACGGCATCAACTACGCGACGGCCGATGTCGCTGCACAAGTCCTCAAGCTCACCGATGGCAAGGGCGTGAACCTTGTCGTCGACCCAGTCGGCGGCAAGACGCTCGAGGGCAGCATTGCATCGTTGGCATATCGGGGTCGTGTCAGTTGGGTAGGGCGCGCCGGGCGAGAGGAACGGCCGCCGGAGATCTGGCCGATCATGCAGAAGAACGGTTCGATCCACGGCGTGTTTCTCGGCGCCGAGATGGCGATCAACCCTCAGCGCACCCGCCCGATGATCGAGCGCCTCATCGAGCGCATCGCGAGCGGCGAACTCAAAGTCGTCACCGATAAGGTCTTCCCGCTCGCGGAGGCGGCCGAGGCCCATCGATACATCGAAAGCCGTCAAGCCTTCGGACGCGTGCTGCTGGTGCCATAGGCGAGAAGGTGTCGACGACCGCACGTGACCGGCGGCGTTGTTGACCTCAGTAGAGTCGCCCCATGGCGACAACTTCTGAAATCAGCTACGACTTCGAGGGCACGACCATGATTGGTCACCTGGCTCTCCCCAATGCCGTGGGCACACACCCCGCCGTACTCATCGCACACGAGGGACCCGGGATCGACGAGCATGCAAGGTCTCGTGCAGACAGATTGGCTGACCTCGGGTACGTCGCGTTCGCCTTGGACTACTACGGCGGCGGTCAGCGACTGCCCGACATGGCCGCGATCAGTGAGCGGTTGACACCGTTGATGGCCGACCCGGATCGGATCCGCGCGCTGGGTCGTGCCGGACTCGCCGTGCTTGTCGGCCAGCCTCAGGTCGACGCGACGCGCGTTGGCGCGATCGGCTACTGCTTCGGTGGCACCATGGCACTCGAGCTCGCCCGTAGTGGTGCCGACCTCAAGGCTGTCATCGGATTCCACTCGGGGCTGGCCACAACTTCACCCGCTGACGCCTCGAACATCACCGCCAAAATCTTGGTGTGTATCGGTAGCGAGGACCCGCTCATTCCGGCCACCCAGCGCTCGGATTTCGAGGCCGAGATGCGTGACGCAGGGGTCGATTGGCGGATGAATCTCTATGGACGCGCAGTGCACAGCTTTACCAACCCTCAGGCGTCCGACGCCGGCTTAGCCTTCATCGCGTACGACAAGTCGACCGACCAGCGGTCGTGGCGGGCGATGCTCGATTTCTTCACAGAAGTTGGCATGTGACCCCGGTACCATCAAGTTATGAGCGGTGACGAGCAGGACATTGCGGAAAGCTTCGACCACGAAATGATCGGCCTCGAGCACGAAGCGACCGACGACACAGAGGTGGTCTTTCCGCCCGATCATTCGGTCGGCATCCAGTTCGCGGATGCCGATGTCACTGACGAATCCCTTGCCGATCGTGTTGCCCAAGAGGAACCCGAAGTGTGGGCCGTGAACAGCGGCGACGCCAAGCGCGCCTTGCGTCACGACCAGTTCCTCGAATCGCTCGAAGACGACGATCGCTGAGACTCTGCAGTGGCGACGCTTCGGTGATGTCGGCGTGCTCCTCGAGTTCGACGACGGAGCGATCGCGGGCCGTTGGTGTCGGGCCATCGCGCAATCGGAGCTCCAAGCGCAGGCCCGGCCCGGATGGCGGTCGGTACTTGTCACATCGTCAATGTCTGCCTCGACACTGATCGATGCGCTCGAATCACTCGTGGTCGACCCCAGCGAACCAACCGAGTCCAAGCACTTCGACATCAACGTCGTGTACGACGGCGACGATCTCGACGATGTCGCGACGGCTACCGGCATCTCACGCGAAGAGGTCGTTGCGCGCCATGTGGCTGCGTCCTACACCGTGGTCTGCCTCGGATTTTCCCGTGCGTTCCCGTACCTTGCGGGGCTCGACCCGTCACTGTGGCTCCCACGGCGCGACACTCCGCGCACTCGCGTCCCTGCCGGCTCTGTCGCGATCGCCGTCGAGCAAACCGGCATCTACCCGCAGGCCTCACCCGGCGGTTGGCACTTGCTCGGCCACACCGACGACCGATTGTTCGACGAAGGTCGTGACCCGCCGTCGTTGCTCCAGCCTGGTGACCATGTCCGCTTCGTTTCGCGATCATGAGCAACTCATGGCGGTGAGCGGGCTGCGCGTCATTGACCCCGGCGTGCTGACACTCGTACAGGACCTCGGGCGAGCCAAGTATGCAGCTCAGGGAGTGTCGCGCTCGGGTGCCGCTGACCTCACGGCTCACTCGCTAGCACAGCGTCTGTGCGGCAACGAGCCCTCGGCGGCCGGTCTCGAAGTACTGCTCGGCGGACTCGCACTCGCCGCCAACCAGGCATGCACCATGGCCGTCACGGGAGCGCCGGTCGACGTGCTCGTCAACGGAATTGCGCAGGGCACCAACAACGCCTTTCACGTAACGGTCGGAGCAGAGATCCGACTATCGCGTGCCATCTCCGGCATGCGCGTCTACCTCGCCGTGCGTGGCGGCTTTGCGTTGCCCTCGGTGCTCGGCAGTCGATCTCGGGACACCGTCGGCGGAATCGGCCCCGAACCGCTCGCTGTCGGGGACCAGTTACCCATCGGCGATTTGACGGCTCAACCGGTTTGGCTCGACGTCGTCCCGGCTCGGCCACCGAGCGACGAGATCATCGTCACGATGACGCTCGGACCGCATGACGATGTCCTCGATGCTGCGGGCTGGGCCGCGCTGACACAGGCCACCTGGCAGGTCGATTCGCGAAGCGATCGGATCGGCATTCGCCTCGCCGGCCCCGCCCTTCAGGCACCATCGTCAGACCTTGCCAGCTTTCCGGTACTCCCCGGCTGCGTTCAGCTCCCCGGTGACGGGCGACCTGTCGTTCTCGGCCCGGATAGCGGTGTCACCGGGGGCTATCCCGTACTTGGCGTGATCGATCAGCGCGGCCTTGACGCCTTGGCGCAGGCCAGACCGGGCGCCCGCGTGAGGCTGCGTCGAAGGCACTGACCAACGCCCGATCCACAGACGTGCACAATGTCACAGGGATGTTCTGCGCATTACGATACTGAACGGTCTAGTTTCGTATTGTTCAACGGACCTGACGCGATCGCGAGTGACGGAATTATGGCTGTAATAGAAACCTGGGAGTCACAGGGCGTAGACCCCATCACGCACGCGCGTCGATGGTGGGTTCTCGGGGTGCTGTGCCTCAGCATGACGATCATCGTGATGGACAACACCATCCTCAACGTCGCGATCCCCTCGCTCATCCGCGACCTCGATGCAGCCAACAGCCAAGTGCAGTGGATCATCGACTCGTACACCCTCGTGTTCGCTGGCCTGTTGCTCACTACCGGCAGCCTCAGCGACCGCTTCGGCCGCAAGGGAGCCCTGCAGGTGGGCATCTTGTTGTTCATGGCGGGCTCGATATCGTCGGCCCTGGCCACCTCCGCTGGGCAACTCATCGTCACGCGGGCGTTCATGGGTATCGGTGGCGCGCTGATCATGCCGTCCACGCTGTCGATCCTCACCGACGTGTTCCGCAACCCGAGAGAACGCGGTCGAGCCATTGCGATCTGGGCTGGCTTTTCAGGCGTCGGCGTGGCCCTCGGCCCGATTACCGGCGGAATACTCCTCAAACACTTCTCCTGGAGCTCGGTATTTTGGGTCAACGTGCCGATCGGCCTCCTCGCCCTCGGCGCCGGTGCGTTTCTGCTCACGAGTTCACGCGATCCTCACCAGGGCCGACTTGATCCATTCGGGTCGTTGCTGTCCATGGTCGGTCTCGGCGCGTTGCTGTTCGGGATCATCGAGGTACCGGTGCGCGGCTGGTCCGATGGTCAGGTGATCGCTGGCTTCGTCGGTGGGGCTGCTGCAATAGCCGCCTTCATTGCGTGGGAGCTACACACCGACCACCCCATGCTCGACATGCACTTCTTTCAGAACCCTCGCTTCGCCGCTGCCAATACAGCGGTCACCATGACGTTCTTTGCGATGTTCGGATCGCTGTTCTTGATGACGCAGTACTGGCAGTTCGTTCACGGCTATAGCCCTCTCGAGGCAGGCGTCAGACTCGTGCCATATGCCGCGTCGATGATGATCGTTGCCCCCCTCTCAGCACGCGTCGTCGAACGCGTCGGCTCGAAGCGAGTGATCGTGGTCGGACTGTTCATGGTGACGGCGGCCCTCTTGCTACTGTCGCTCGTGAAACGCGAGACGCCGTACCTTCTCGCGATCCTTCCCTACTGCCTCATGTCAGCAGGTGTGGGTATGACCATGCCGCCGGCAACCGAATCGATCATGGGCTCGCTCCCCCGCGAGAAGGCCGGCGTCGGCTCAGCTGTCAACGACACGACCCGGCAGATGGGAGGTGCACTCGGTGTTGCACTCATTGGCAGCGTGGTCTCGTCTATCTATGCCGGCAAAGTGGACACCGCTGCGCGAACGTCGAACGTGACCGGTAGGTCGCTCGCAGAAGCCCGATCATCGCTCGGGGGCGCGCTCCGAGTTGCAGGTACTCTCGGCGACCGGGCCGGTGCGTTCACGATCGCCGTGAAGGACGGATTCGTGGCAGGCCTGAGCTCTGGCTTGCGCCTGGCATCCATCGTTGTCGTCTTCGCTGCCTTTGTCGTGTGGCGCTATCTCCCGGCGCGGGGCCACGATCACGACGACGAGGTGAGTGTCGAAGCTGAGATCGCCGAGTTCGATCAGTTGGCACACGGGATCGCTGCGGGAGAGTGACGTCAGTGAATCCGCGGACGACAACTCCAACCGACATGGCCGACAGCGATTTGCCCACGCGTCGCCCGGGCCGACCCCGTGACGTTCGATGCGATCAGGCAATCCTTCGCGCTACCCTCGACATCTTGCGCGAAGGCGGCGTTGCCGGTCTGTCCATCGACGGCGTCGCTGCTCGCGCCGGAGTCGGCAAAGCAACGATCTATCGTCGGTGGACGTCCAAGGAATCGCTGGTGCTCGAAGCACTCAGCTCCGATGCCGACCCAATCGACATACCCGACACCGGCGACCTTCGGCTCGACCTCGAGACATATTTTGATGGCTTGATCGAACGTTTCGCTGCGAACGACAGCTCGGATGTACTCCCTCACCTCATCGAGGCCGCGTGTTACGACGCGGAAGTTCGCGTGTCGCTCGATGAATACATCAGGCAACGCCAGAAGCCTCTACTGGCGATCTTGCGGCGCGCCGCGCAGCGCGGTGACATCGCGCCGGACATTGATCGCACCGTCCTTGTGGAGGTACTGGTGGGGCCAGTGATCTACCGACGCCTACTCACTGGTGGGCGCATTGATCGGCCGTTCGTGCGCAAGCTGCTCGACATCGTCACCTAGCCGAGCGGCAACGCCGATGCTGGGGGTGGCGGCGCCATCTCGCCGAACAAGCTGTTCCACGCGTGCACGGTGTAGATCTCGGCCGGCAACTGATCGGGGCCGATGAACGAAGTCGCAACTCCCATACCCAGGGCAGGGTTTGCGGTAACCCGCTCGCGCACGACCTCGCGACGCTTGCTCGCATCTGGACCGAACTCGTTGAGCAGGGTCGATTGCGTACTCGACACGAAGCGCAGCCGTCGGAGCCGCTCGGCCCGTTCGGCCACGTATGCCCCAAGAGCCTCCACCGACCAATCGTCACTTTCCTTGAGGATCTCCGAGACGACGCGAACGTCGCGCATGGTGACCGAGAGTCCTTGGCCGGTGATCGGATCGTCCCACCCGGCTGCGTCGGCGATCAGCACCACACCGTTCACGACGGGGTTATCGACCCAACCGGACTCATTGGGATACGTCGCACAGGGGCTGATCGGGGTCGCACCAACAATCGCGTCGGCGTTGGGCAAGCAGTCGAGTTCGAATGCACGAAGAAAAGCAGCACGACCCTCGCGGCCCGATACGCGACGGCGTTGCTCGAGCGCGAAGCCGAGGTACAACCGGACCCGACCTTGCCCCTGAGGGAAGGCAAGGAAGTGCACATCGCCAGAAGTGCCGACCGTCTGGAGATCTTCGGGCCAACCGTGGGCATCGTCGACCAGCATGCCCGAGAACATGTGATGTGCGGGATCACGGTGGAGCTTGCGGCCGATCTGACGGCGCACGCCAGAGTTACGGCCATCGGCGCCGACGACGAGCCGCGCCGACGCACTGTGCGCACCGTCGGCGTCGGTCCATGAAACCGATGGCTCGCCGCCGGCGGTGACGACGACATCGTCAACGCCTCGAATGAGGTCGGCGCCAGCGCCACCCGCTGCGTCGAACAGTTGTTGGCACGCATCGGGGTGACGTTGTGTCATCGGCCCTTCGACGCCCGGTACAAAACCGAGCGGGATCATCGCTGCGTCTGCCTGATCGATCGGCAGTGATTCTTCGTAGCTGACGTGGCGATGGATGAAGTGCCCACGCGCCTTCAGGAATTCGTCATACACACCAACGCGTTTGGCCTCAAGAACGCCCCACGGCGCCATCCATTCGCCCTTTGTTCGGTCCTCGAACTCGAGGGACTTCTCGAGTACGAGACAACGCTTGCCGTCTCGGCTCATTACTGTTGCAAGTGCACTACCACCGATGCCCCCGCCCACGATGATCAAGTCATATGCGCGCTCAGCCATCGCGGAACCATAGCCACCGAGAACAGGCTGCCCGATCAGCCTCACTGACTGACGCAGCAGGCGCGCTGACTGACGGAATCAGTAGTAGCAATGACCATCGTGGCTTTGTAACGTCGCCCGTCGTGACGATGTCAATTGCCTCCCCTTCCGCGAAGATCGATGCGTTCCTGCGCGATCATGATGGGCCGACGCCATTTGTGGTGGTCGATGTCGATCTCGTCGAAGAACGGTATACGCAACTCGTCGACGCGATCCCCGAGGCGCGCGTGTATTACGCCGTCAAGGCCAACCCCGCCCTACCGATCATTCAGCGGCTCGTCGGACTCGGGTCAGCATTCGATGTTGCCAGTCCGGCCGAAATCGATCGCTGTCTCGAAGCCGGCGCCAACCCAAACGACATCTCCTATGGCAACACCATCAAGAAGCGTCGCGACATCGCCTACGCAGCATCGTGTGGGGTCACTCGCTTCACCGTCGATGTCGAAGCCGAACTCGACAAAGTTGCTGCGGAGGCTCCCGGCGCGTCGGTGTGCGTGCGCTTGCGTCACGAATGCGGTGGCGCCGATTGGCCACTGTCGCGTAAGTTCGGTGCCGAGGCGCCCGATGTCGTCCGCGTGCTCAGCCTGGCCTCGAAGGCTGGCATGCAGTCAGGCGTCTCGTTCCACGTCGGCTCGCAACAGCGCGACGTCGGCGCGTGGGACGACACGCTCGAAGTGGTGGCCGAGATTGTGGAACGCGCCCGCAACTTGGGCGCAGACCCCAGCTTCGTGAACCTCGGCGGAGGCTTCCCCGGCACCTATCGCGAGGCCTCACCAAAGATCGGCGTCTACGGCACCGCCGTTCGTGCCGCGTTGGCGAAGTGGTTCCCCGACGGACTCGCCGAGGTCATGGTCGAGCCGGGTCGCTACCTCGTTGCGGACGCCGGATTATTGCGCAGCGAAGTGGTGCTGGTGTCACGCCGCTCGCC
>JAYTWP010000096.1:0-3475 GCA_043743395.1 Actinomycetota bacterium
GGCTCGTCGTTCGCGGGTGCCGTCACACTCAGGTCCGACTTGTCATCGCCGACCGTCGAGATCACTGGACGGCTGAGATCGGCGAGACCGCCCGGCACCTTGGCGACGATATCGCTGAGGGCGCTCGCCACATCGCGTAGACGCTCGCGCTGAGTAACGATGTGCTGCTCGAGATCTTCGACATCGCTCAGCAGAAAGTCCCGGCGGGCCGTCAACGATTCCACCTCGTTCTGGATGAGCACACGCTCGGTCTCGGCACTACGCCGCGCATCGGCCTTGGCTTCATCGAGCAAGCGATTGAGCATGCCCTGCGCACCGTCTGTGATGACCTGCGCCTCGGCCTTGGCCTTCATGGTGATCTGCGCTGCTTCAAGCGTTGCGTCGCGGACCGTGGAGTCTGCAGTTCTTTGGGCGAGCAGCAATGCTCGACTGATGCTCTCGGCCGCTTCATCGTTGCCAGGCCCAGAGCTGTTGGTCTGTGGTTGGGCTGCTATCTCCTGCAGCCTCGCAGTTGCCGCGCGAGCGCGAGCTTCCATCGCCGATGCGTGCTTTTGCATTGCTTCGAACGACGAAGCGAGTTGCGCCAAGTACGACTTCACTTCATCGGGGTCACACCCCTTCTTGACAATCTTGAAGGTGGTACTCGAGACAGATTCTGGGCTCAGTTCCATCAGCAAATGTTACGTTGCTCGGGGACGCATACAGCACACATCGGCTAGTCGTCGTATCCAGGGTTGGCGCGTGGCAACGGCTTGAGAAGGTACACGCCGCTGGCAACCTTTTCCATGCTGCCGTTGAGTCCGTAACACAAGCCACTCGCGAAGTCGATGAGGCGACGTGACACTTCACGTTCGGTGCCCTCGAGGTTCATGATGACCGGAAGGCCTTCTTTGAACCTGTCGGCAATCTCTTGTGCCTGATCGAACCGCCGAGGCTTCACCGTCGAGGGTTCACCCGAGCCTGCCGGAACGGTGCGAACCGTCGGCGTCGACGGACGAGGGTTGGTCGGGCGCGGTTGAACAGACGAGTCGTCCGAGGGTTGCTGAGGTCGCCGTGACGCCGCCGACTCGGGTGTGTGCAGAGGAAAGCTTTGACGACCTTGTGGGGCGCGAACGCCGTCGTCGTCAACGTCTTGGTAGCCGCCACGATTCGAACGCGGCACCGGCTCCGGCTCGCGCGCTGTGCGCGAGGGCCGCGCTTGTTCGATCGACGGGTCGTAGTCGTCGTATGCATCATCGGGGCCGAGACCAAGGAAATCCATTGCCCGCTTCATGATTGACATTCGGTAATCCTCCTTTGCTGAGGTTATCGCATCTGAGCGCGCCGCCGGGGACGCTCTCCGAACAGTGCACTGCCGATCCGAACATGCGTTGCGCCGTGCTCCAAAGCGATCTCGAGATCGCCGCTCATCCCCATCGAGCACGACGCGAGACCAAGGTCGTCCGCGGTCCGACGGAGGAGCCCGAACGCAGAGTGCGTCAGCGCCACGTCGGGCTCGGTCGGACCAACTGTCATGAGACCAACGACTGCCAAGTCGAGCAACCGACAGTGCGCAACAAGCGATGCTGTCCCGACAGGATTACAGCCGCCCTTGACATCCTCGGCAGTCGTGTTGACTTGCACGAACACGGTGGCACCCGCAGACCGGCGCGCGATCTCGTCGGCCACCGAGACGCGATCGACGGTTTGCCAAACGTTCACGTACTCCGCAACCATCTTGACCTTGTTGGTCTGCAACTGACCAATGAAATGCAGCTGCGGCATTACCGTGCCAGCCGCAAGTACGGCCATCTTGTCGCGCAGTTCTTGCGCGTAGTTCTCTCCGATCGAGGTGCAACCTGCCGCGATAGCTGCGTCAATCGCATCCGCGCCAAAACCCTTTGTGACTGCGATCAGTTCGACGGGACGATCACCGGCGACGCGACGAATTCGCTCGCGCACCGCAGCAACTGCCACGGCCACGGAGTGCGTATCGACCGTGCTCACCCGGGCTTCGTGCACATTGGGATCTACTTCAGGAACGAAGGCACATCAAAGTCGTCGTCATCATCGTTGAGCGGATCCGACGAAGTCGGTGCGAACAGATCCTTGATGGTCGACACTTGTTTGCTGCTGTCGAGTGACTTCAAGTTGCCGCGCCCTGCCGATGGTGTGTCCCAGCGATCGAACCCGGCCGCAATCACGGTGACCTTGATCTCGTCGCCCATCTCGTCGTCGATGACGGTGCCAAAGATGATGTTCGCGTCCTGGTGGGCGACGCCGTGGATGATCTCGGCAGCTTCGTTCATTTCGAACAGACCCATACTCGACGGACCAGTGATGTTCAGCAAGATGCCACGAGCACCATCGATCGCGGCCTCGAGGAGCGGGCTGCTGATTGCTGCCTTCGCAGCAGTAACAGCGCGATTCTCGCCACTCGCCTGACCGATGCCCATCAGGGCGGAACCGGCGTTCGACAGAATCATCCGCACGTCGGCAAAGTCGGTGTTGATGAGGCCTGGCGTCGTGATGAGGTTGGTAATGCCCGACACGCCCTGAAGGAGCACTTCGTCGGCCATCTTGAACGCGTTCAACACACTCGTCTTTTCATTTGCAACGGTGAGCAAACGATCGTTGGGGATCACGATCAGAGTGTCGACTTTTTCCTTCAGCTTTTGCACGCCGGCGTCGGCCTGAACAGAGCGGCGACGACCTTCGAATGCAAACGGACGCGTCACGACGCCGATGGTCAGAGCGCCCATCTTCTTTGCGATTTCGGCAATGATCGGAGCGGCACCTGTTCCGGTGCCACCACCCTCACCGGCGGTGATAAACACCATGTCGGCGCCCTTGATCATCTCTTCGATCTCGTCGCTGTGCGACTCGCCAGCGGCGCGGCCTACCTCTGGGTCGCTGCCCGCTCCGAGTCCGCGAGTGAGTTCACGTCCGATGTCGAGCTTGACATCGGCGTCGCTCATGAGCAGCGCTTGCGCGTCGGTGTTGACGGCGATGAACTCGACGCCCTTGAGGCCGGCGTCGATCATCCGGTTGACGGCATTGACGCCACCACCGCCGACGCCAATGACCTTGATCATTGCGAGATAATTTTGCGGCGCGCCTGCCATCAGGGAACCTCCGACATCTGTTCAGAAACGTGACATAACAGTTGAGACCCTGCTATGGATTTGATTTTGCACCATCCTGCCACGTTCGACATGGGAAAACTGGGAGGGTGCGGCTGTTCTCTGTGTCAACACTTGTGACTGATCGGCGACGTCGAGACGTTGATGAGGGTGCATGTCTCGGTTCCTGGTCGCTGCAGAAATGCCTCGAGCCGAGTTAATTTGTCGAGGAGATCCGAGGGGGCGCCAAGGATGACGGTGGTGCCAGGCTTTGACGCAGCCTTTCCTCGGAAGATCAGCGAGAGATCGCCTGTATCACCAACGTTGACCAGAGCGGTGAGCTGGCGCACCGTGGGACTCAGTGCCTCCACGAG
>JAYTWP010000097.1:0-12300 GCA_043743395.1 Actinomycetota bacterium
CACTGGGGCAATCCGCGCCGACGAGGCGACGACATCATCGGCCGCGATGTCAACCTCGCTTCACGGATCGCGGCGCTTGCCGGGCCAGGAGAAGTGCTGTGCACCGGTGCTACCGCTGAGGCCGCTGGACCGATCGATGGGGTCGGATTCGTACCCCTCGGGCCGGTGTTCGTACGAGGTATTGTCGAACCAATTCCACTGCTGCGCATCACACGCGAGAGCTTCGCCGACCGCATGCATCCGATCGGAGGTCGACGTGACGACGTGGTGTAATCAGCCCTTTGCCGTCGACGGGGGTCTTGGCCATCGATCACCGTGGCCAGTTCGCTCAATCTGATGGACACCACCGCTTGGCGGATGGACGTCGGCGTACCCAATCTCGAGCGCTGGCTCACGAACGTGTCTGACGCGGACATGAGCGCCTACCTCCTCGTCGAGGCCACAGACCCACAGGCACTGGCGATCCGAGCCACGGTGCCACCGGTGTGGATGGCCGACAACATGGTCAACAAACGCGGCGTCGATCCTGTCGCGGCGCGCCAACTGGGACTCGAGATCTTCACACTCGATCCGCCCGTCAGCGAGCGGCTCTCCACGATCACGTGTCGCGGCACTAAGGTTCTGTGACCAACGGCGGCTGTTCGAACGTAGCCACCAACGACACCGGAGGAGTCCGATGACCACCGCAGATCTGAGCCGGAACGACATTGTGGCGTTGGCCGCAAAGGTTCAGCGGCCCACGCAAGCCTTCATCGCCGGCGGCTACGCCGACAGCGCCTCTGGCGAAACGTTCGAAACGGTCAATCCCGCCGATCGCACGGTCGTCGCCCAGATCGCGAGTTGCGACGCCCCAGATGTCGACCGAGCCGTCCATGCAGCTCGAGCGGCATTCGATGCTGGCGAGTGGTCGCAACGCCACCCCAGCGAGCGCAAAGCAGTACTGAAGCGGCTCGCCGAATTTATCGATCGAGATCGCGTCGAACTCGCCGTGCTCGAAAGCCTCGAGAGCGGGAAGCCGATTCGCGATTGCCTCAACATCGATGTCCCAGAAACCGCACGTTGCATCGAATGGTTCGCCGAAGGGATCGACAAGATCTACGACCAATCGTCGCCGTCCGGTGGACAAGCACTCGGCATCATCGTGCGCGAACCAATCCCGGTCGTGGCCGTTGTGTTGCCATGGAACTTCCCGCTGATGATGTTGAGCTGGAAGATCGGTCCTGCACTCGCTGTGGGCTCGAGTGTCATTGTCAAGCCTGCCGAGCAGACCAGCATGACCGCACTCAAGATCGCTGCGCTCGCCGCAGAGGCGGGCGTACCGTCTGGCGTGTTCAGCGTGATCCCCGGCCTTGGCGAAAAGGCCGGGCAGGCGATCGGACTTCATCCCGGCATCGGCGCGGTCTCGTTCACTGGTTCCACCGAGGTCGGGCGAATGTTCTTGCGTTACTCGGCCGACACCAACCTCAAGCGCACGGTGCTCGAGTGTGGCGGCAAGAATCCGTGCGTCGTGCTCGCCGACGCGGGCGATCTCGCCGCCGTCGCAAGCCACGCCGTGAACGCCGCCTTCTGGAACATGGGCCAAAACTGCACTGCGAACTCGCGGCTCATCGTGGCTCGCGACATGAAGGACGAACTCCTCGATCTGGTCATTGCAGAGACGAAGAACTGGTCCACCGGCGATCCATTCGATCCCGACAATCTGCTCGGTTCACTCATCTCTGACGAACAGTTCGAAAAAGTGCGTGGTTACATCCGACAGGGCATCGATGGCGGTGCGACGCTGGCTTATGAAGGCACCATCGGCTCCAACGCGGGCGGCTACTTTGTCGCTCCCACCATCTTCGACAACGTCACACCAGACATGGTGATCGCTCAGGAGGAAATCTTCGGACCTGTGATGGCAGTCATCGCAGTGAAGGACGATGAAGAAGCGATCCGCGTGGCCAACGACACGTCATATGGTCTCCAGGCCAGTCTGTTTACGCGCGACGTCGCCCGTGCCCACACCATCGCTCGACGCCTGCAAGCTGGCACCGTTTCGGTGAACAGTTACAGCGAGGGCGACATCACCACTCCGTTTGGCGGCTTCAAGCAAAGCGGGTTCGGCGGCCGCGACAAGTCGATCTACGCGTACGACCAATACGTGGAGAAGAAGACGGTCTGGTTCGACCTCAGCTGAGCGGCGACCGCTGAATGGTGCGGCGTCGCTTCAGACCGATGTCTGCGCTGCCGACGGACGCTCAACGGTTCCGTCTGAACGACGTGCGAAGCGATGCGGATCACCTCCGTGTACGGGATCGTCGGTAGGCCATGGCCATCCGCCGAAGCCCGTGTTGTTGTAATCGGTGAATGCCTGCTCGATACCTGCGCGATCGTTCATCACGAACGGCCCATACTGAGCGACCGGCTCAGCGATTGGTCGGCCTTGCAGCACGAGACACTCGATACCCGTTGCACTGCTCAGTCGAACATCCACAGCGCTGTTCAACGACGCACCGGTCGATGCGCCGAGTTCGGTTTCGTCGACAAACAACGAGGAACCATCGAACAGGTACAGCGTGCGCAGCGTGTCGGCAAAGCGGGCGGTGGGCATGATCCACGAACCGCCTGGCTCGATGCGCACATGCCAGATCGCAACATCGCTGTCCGGACGCGAGGCCCACGAGTTGGGCGGCGGCATTGGTGGTGTGAGGCCGGCGAGCACTCCGGCGACAACGGTGACTTCGGTCAGGTGCCCGCTGTCATTGATGCTGCGTAAGCGAGGCACGGCTTCATCCCACAACATTGTGAAATGCGGCTCCGCGAGTTTGTCGACCTTGGGCAAGTTGAGCCAGATCTGGAAGAGTTCGGCGGGGTTCGGCTGTTCCGTATCGAGCAAGGGGAACATCTCGGCGTGCACGACCCCGCCGCCAGCCGTGAGCCACTGCACATCGCCGCGCCCGTAGCGAGCCGCAGCGCCCATCGAATCGGAGTGATCGATGAGGCCCTGACGGACGTATGTGACGGTCTCGAAGCCACGGTGAGGATGCTGCGGAAAGCCGGGAACTTCTTGCCCGTGGTACATCCGCCAGCCATCGATGCCCTCGAAATCCTGGCCGATCTGTCGGCCCGCGAGAGATGCTGCTGGGCCGAAACTGTGATTGCCAGCGGGATAGTGATCGAGGTGATGCACGCAGAACAGGAACGGATCGACCGTCGGCCATTGAAATCCGAGCGGCATAGTTTGCAGAACAGCGCGAGACACGTCGGTCAGCTTAGGGGGCTCAAATCGGATCACCTTCGGCCACGATTGGCGGCGGCGGGGATTGGCGTTTGCGCAGTGCCAGCGCCCCGAACGCGAGCGGTAACCACAGCTGAAAGAGTCGGTACACGCCGACCGCCGCGGCTGCCTGACCCGTTGATATGCCGTACGAAACGAGCGTGGCGGCCATGGAGACTTCCACGAACCCAAGACCAGCTGGCAGAAAGCCAACGATCGAAAACAGGGTCGCGATGACGTACGAAACCAGCACGGTGTTCAGCCCATGTTCGAGCCCCATCGAGCACAACACGACCCACAACAACGAAGCGCCGATCACCTGAGAGGCCAACGTAAACAGTGCCAGCGGGATCATCGCCAACGGTTCGCTGCGAGCCAACGTGACGGCCTCATGTAAGTCATCCGCGGCGTGGTGGTCAGTGATCTCTGGATGCAACGGACGTTTCAATCGCCGCAGCGCCATGTTGCGGAGACGGTTCGGTAACTCGTGTAATCGGCGGATCGACTTCTGCGAGCGGGCGGCAGCAACGACCCCAGCAACGAACGCGAGAGTGATCAGAGCAAACACACCCATCGCGACGAGATCGACTGCGGACAACTTCTTATCGTTGCTGATGAGCGGCAATGCCGCGATCAGAACGACCGTGAAGCCCAGATGGTTCGCGAGCTCGGCAAGTATGTAACCAGCTGTCGATCGGTGCGCCGAAACGCCGTGCGCCCGGGCATCAGCATTGAATGGCGCAACGCCGGCCATGCCACCCGACTTCGTGATCATGTTGAGGAAGTGGCCACGAAGAGAAAGTCGCAATGAACGAGAGAACGGCCGATCAATACCGAGTAGCTGTTGGCCGCGATGTCGGATGGCCGCTTGGCTCACGACGAGGGAGACGCAGACGAACAACCCCGCAAGCAGCCATGGAAAGCTCGCGTTGCTGAGCGAGCGCCAGGCAACCGGCAATTCGCTGCGATTGGCGACGATGAACAACACCGCCGCCGCTACGACGATGATGCGCAGAGCCAGATGGCGACGGCCGTGGTGCGGTGGTGTCGCAACGGCCTGCACAGGTGCCACCTGAGTCACGCGTTCCACGACACGAATCCGCTCACGCGCTAGGAACGGCGTCCAGAACCGACTTCAGGGCCTGCGCGGCGCCCATGAGGGCAGCACTCTCGAACGGCACAACGATCTTGGTATTCGGGCTCTCCGCGAACTTCGAGAGAGTCTCGAGTTGCAGGATCGCGATAAGCGCCGGGTTCGGGTCGGCCAGACGGATTGCGTCATACACGCTCGCGATGGCCTGGGCGCGCCCCTGAGCCTCCAAGATGTAGGCCTGCCGGTTGCCCTCGGCGCGCAAGATTGCTGCTTCACGCTCACCTTCAGCGGCACGAATGGCAGCCTTCGCAGAGCCGTCGGCGATGTTGATCGCCGACTGCTGGTCACCCTCGGAGCGCAGAATCTTGGCCCGCTTCTCTTGGTCGGCCTGCTTCTGCAAGGCGAGTGCTTCGAGGATCTTCGGAGGCGGCGTGATCTCCACGATCTCGATACGGCTAATGCGGATGCCCCACTTGTCGGTGACAGCTTCCATCTGCGACTGCACATCGGTGTTGATTCGTTCGCGCTCGGACAACGCTTCGTCCAACGACAGCGTGCCGATCACCGAACGCAGCGCCGTTCGCGCCAGCGCATCGATCGCCACATCGAAACTGGCAATGCTGAACAGGGCCTGCTTGGCATCCACGATCTGCGTGAAGATGGTGGCGTTCACCGTAACCACGACGTTGTCCTTGGTGATCACTTCTTGGCGGTCACCCGTGCGTGGGATCTCGCGCATATCCACGCGCTGCAACTGATCGATGAACGGCGCGATGATGACGAGGCCAGCCTCGTGGGTCTTGCGGTATTCGCCAAGTCGTTTGACGACGCCGACTTCGCCCTGCTGGACGATGTTGATCATGCGGCGCAGCATGAACAGCAGCACCAGCGCGATAAGAACGGCCACCAGCAGTTCGCTAATGACGAGGTTGCTTAGAGCGATCATAAGATCTCCTTGTGGGGCACGGGTTTCACCGTGAGTGTGGTGCCAGTAACGGCAGCAATATCCACCGGCGTGCCAGGCGCGATTGTGGAGCCATCGTTGGTGACGGCCAACCATGTTTCGCCGAGCAGGTACACGTGACCTGCGGTATTCGTGTTGATTTCATCGAGCGTCATTGCCTGCGCTCCCACGAGTCCGCCGTGTACTCCGTGCACGATGGCTCCCTCGCTATGGCGAGCAAACGCTCTGCTCACATAGGGACGCACGAGCACGACACCAAGCACGGCGACGACCGCTGCGGTCGCGATCTGCGCCCCGTAGGCGGTTGGGTAGAACCCCGCGACACCAGCGGCAGCCAGTGCGCCAGCTGCGGCAAAGACGGCGAAGAATGCGAGATGATGCATTTCCAATGCCAATAACAGCACAGCGATAATGATCCAGACTGCCACGCTCGGCACCTCCGCCGAACACTATAGGCGTGCGAGACGCGCAGCGGTCGCCGGCTCAGTGCCCTGAGCTATGGATGCCGCAACGGCGAGGATGCGGCGCTGAGCGCGCTCCTTGTGCGGAACCGCCCTCGGACGATCCCGGCCCCCGAACTTCTGCGTGAGCGCTTTGGTTGACATATCGCCACTTCGCTCACGCAGAGTCCGGGCCCCCTCGGACGATCCCGGCCCCCGAACTTCTGCGTGAGCGCTTTGGTTGACATATCGCCACTTCGCTCACGCAGAGTCTGGGGCAACGTTTCCGTAAGGTCAGCTGCGAGCTTGGTTCTCTTTGGACAGACCTACTGAGGCGCGCTCTGAGGGCAGACCCGACATCGTCGACCTACGGCGGCAAGCCAGCGTCGGCCAAACCGAAGTGTTCGTCTTTGGGCCGTCGGTTGCGTAAGAGTTCGGCCGTTGTGACCCCAGCAAGTGCAACAAGCACTCCGAAGACTTGTACCAACGTCAGGCGTTGGTCCAGCGCGACCCAGGCCAGAATGGAGGCAGCAACCGGCTCGATCATGCCGGTCACCGATGCAGCACCCGGCCCTATGCGGGGCGATCCGGCAACGAGCATCGTGTAGGGAATCACCGTGCCGAACACGACGATGCCCGCAACGACAAGTCCTGCGGGCAGAGACCCTGGCAGCCGCGACCCGAGGTCTATCGAGGTACCGAACGACGCGAACGGCAGGCGCCAAAACGGCGACACAAACGTCCAGAAGATGCACCCCGCCATCATGCCGAGACCGGTTCTTACGATCGGATGAAGCTCGTGCGGTTGAATCGCGGCGACCATGATCTGAGCCGCATAGGCAAACGTAGTGATCACCGCGAGGATCACACCAAGTACCGACAGTGCGCCGGCTCCGCCTTTACCTCCTGTGACCGCAAAGACCACGCCGACAACGGCCACCCCGATGGCGAGGTACACCGCCGGGGGGAGCACCCGATGGTGCACGAAGCGCTCGAACACCGTGACGACGACGGGAGCGGTGTAGACGATCACCAACGCAATCGGTACGGGAATACGCGCGATTGCTTCGAAGAACGCCCACTGCGGCACGCTGACACCGAACACGCCGAACGCGGCCACCTTCAGCCAGCCCTTACGGTCCAACCGTGGCCTTGCCTTCAACACCGCAGGAGCCATCAGGATTGCGGCGCCGTACACCCGCAGAGCCGCAAGTGCCCGCGGTTGTATATGCCCGGAGTCGAAGATCAGACGGGAGAAGAGGCCGTTCGTCGCCCACAGCAGCGAGGCCGCCAAGACCAACGTGTAGCCCACGGGGTTGGGACCCCGAGGAATCGACCTGTCGGTGAGCACGAGAAGTTCTTAGCCGATCGGGATACGTAATCAGCTACTCATTGCAGTCAGAACGGCACTCGCCGGACATGCACGAAAGGAGGCAAGGTTCTTATGCGTACAGACGCAGCACCGTGAACACAGCCATACCGACAGCCATCATCACCATCATGTTGCGCGTCTTGTAGAACACGGCAGAGGCCGCAAGGACAGCCCACATCTGGTTGTTGTGCACGTCGAGGTACAACGCACCCTGGCGGGTCAGCACCCCGGGCACCACAATGGCCGTCAGCGCGCACGCGGGCGCGTAGCGCAGCGCACGCTCGACGCGCTCGGGCAGGTTGATTCGACCGGGAAGCATGAAGAAGCTGCCACGTGTACTGATCGTGGTCAGCGCCAAGCCCGCAAAGGCCAGCATCATGTACGCCCAATCTCTGGTGGGACTCACGAGGCCTGCTCGAGTTCGGCGTCAGCCCTGGCGTCGGCTGGTTCGACTGACACAGCGACGAGTACGCCCGCGATCACCGAGACAAGCAGCCCCAGCTTCAGTGGCACATGCGCCGTGGCGATCGCCAGCACTGCCGTCACGAGGACGCCGAGCAGCGCAGGCACACGGTTGATCATCGGCACGACGACTGCAACCAATGCCAGCACGGCCGCCAGTTCGAGACCCCAATCGGTCGGCGCCAGTCCGCCCAACAGAATCCCGGCAACCGATGCCAATTGCCACGACGCCCAGTTCACGGTGGCTCCGCCGTAGAAGAATCCCCACTGGTAGGGATTGCCGCGTTCTGGCGAACCGGCGAAACGATTCGAGAACAATGCGAACCCGACGTCGCCGTTGAGATAGCCCGAAAACAGACGCTGCTTCCACGGCAGTGATGAGAAGTAGCTTCGAGTGGCCGCCGCGAAGATGACGAAACGCAGATTGACCAGCAGCGCCGTCGCCCACACGATGGGCAGAGGTGCTCCGACCACGAGCAGCGGAAGCACAGCCAACTGCGCTGACCCGGCGAAGACCGCGAAGGTCATGACCAACGCCATCGGAACCGACAAGCCGCCTTTGACCATCGCGACGCCAGTGACCAAGCCCCATGCTGCAATCGCGATTCCAGCACTTGCCATATTGCGCACACCGTCGCGAAAGCCCTGTCGATCAAGGGGAGGCACGAGTGTCGCACGGAGGCCGGAGAACGGATTCACGCCACAAGTATGTCGGCGCTCACCGCCGCGGCGGTGTCACTCAGTCGCGGAATCGATGAGCCCCCATCGGTTGCGGATGTGGCGTTCCGCCATGCCGAAGATGAATGAGTCAATGAGAATACCGATGGTCAAGATCACAAGCATCGTCGAAAGCAACCCGGGCGTATCGGCCAGGTCACGCGCATTTTGAAGTCGAGTACCGATCGATTCGTACTTCGGGATGATGACCAGCAACTCACCTGCCATGAGGCTTCGCCAGGCAAATGCCCACCCCTGCTTCAGACCGCCGAGTACTGATGGAAGCGATGCAGGGAGCGTGACGGTTCGATAGAGACCGAAACCTCGCGCCCCAAGGACCTTTCCCGATCTGATCAGCAGCGGCGCCACATGATCGGTTCCACTGATCACGCCGTTGGCGATTGCCGGGGCGGCTCCGAGCACCACGACAAACGTGATCGCCCCCTCGGACTTCTTGAAGAGAAGTATCGCCAGAGGAAACCACGCGATCGATGGCATGGTCTGCAGACCCGTGATGAACGACCCGAACGCGACGCGAAGCGTTCGCCATCGGGAGACGGCAATGCCGATGATGAGTCCAACAACCATCGCGATCAAGAACCCCACGGCTGCACGCCGGAGGGTGATCGATACCGCGGTCTCGAGCTTGCCGTTGCCGAGATCAGCAAACAGCCGCGGAAACACCTTCAGTGGGCCGGGCAGTACGTAGTCAGGCTTCCAGCGGCTCCACACAACGAGTTGCCAAATGAAAACCGCTAAGGCAAGCGCCGAGGCTTTTGGCCATACCGCTTTCCACGCTCTCGTGCCCAGGCGAGGTGCGCCGGTTGACGAGACGTCCAAGGCGTCTAGCCCGGCGATGTCGTCATCAAGCGATGGCACTATCAATTGTTGATCATTGCGCAGATCAGTCATGCGCGTGACTTTGCACTTCAGCCTGAAGTTCGAGGGTGATACGCGCCGATAATTCACTGACCAGGCGATCGTCGAAGCGCCGCGGCCGCGAGAGGCCAACCGCAAAATCTGCTTTCACCCGACCGGGACGACTGCTCAGCAACACGACGCGATCGCCGAGACGAACCGCCTCGCGAACATCGTGAGTCACGAACACGATCGTCAGGCCACGCTCGACCCAGTGCCGCTCAAGTTCGGCATGCATCACCTCACGGGTGATGGCGTCGAGCGCAGCGAACGGCTCGTCCATGAGCAGCACCTCGGCGCCTTGGGCGAGCGCCCGAGCAAGCGCTGCACGTTGACGCATGCCGCCGGATAGTTCATGTGGCCGACGCTCGCCAAACCCACCGAGGTGCACGGAAGCAAGCAAACGCTCGGCCTCGGAGCGACGCTTCCTACGCGCGACCCCGCGCAGTCGCAGCGCGGTCTCGACGTTTCCGCGCACGGTGAGCCACGGGAACAAAGCGGACTCCTGAAACATGAGCCCGACTCGGCCGTCGACGGCCGCAGAGCCGCAGGTCGGATGGTCGAGGCCTGCCAGCATGCCGAGCAGAGTGCTCTTGCCGCAGCCCGACGCACCGAGCAACGAAACAATTTCGCCACGATTCACCACCAAGTCGATGCCGTCGAGTGCAACAACACGTTTGGCTCCATGCCCAAACACCCGCGTGACTCCGGCGACGGAGACGATCGGATGAGGCGACGTTGGCGCGACTACGCCCGCACCGGTTGAACCGACGTCGGTGTCGACAATCAACGTCATAGCCCCACCACCTTCGGTCGACCGAGTCCCGCAAGAACCTTGTTAAGGATCTTGAGGTCGTAGATCCCTTTGAGTTCCACCGGATCGAGCAACCCAATCGCTTGTGCATCGGCGGCGGATTGGCTGAGCGACGACGCGATGGGGTCGACCGTGAATGTCAGGTTGTTCCACGCGCCAGCGATGACCTTCTCGGCCAAGGGTTTGCCAGTCACATCTGCAATCGCCGCATTGGCAGACGCCTGTGCGGCAGTGGGATCAGCGGCTATCGCATCGATCGAAGAGACCAGACCTTGGAGCAACTTCTCGATGACATCGGGGTGGGCATCAAGGAACTTGGTCGCCACGATGAGCTGGGTTGTCGCGAATGCGCCTTGCGGCCACAGATCGCGCTCGTCGACCAACACGTGTCCGCCGCCCTCTTGGATCAGTCGCGTTGCCCATGGTTCGGGCACCCACGCGCCGGCGATTTGGCCCTGCTTGAACGCGGTCAATGTGTCGGCGTTCGCCTGAGGCGCAACCGAGACGTCACCGCCGCCGGACACATCGCTGCTGTAGCCCTGTTTCTTGAGCCACGAGCGCAAGGCAACATCTTGCGTTCCGCCCAACTGAGGGCTCGCCAGCGTCTTGCCCTTCAGGTCCGCAGCAACCTTGATGTCTGTCCCCACGACGAGAAACGCGCCTCCGGATGTGGACCCCGACACGATTCGAATCGCCTTGCTGCCCGATTTTACATATGCGTTGATCGCCGGATTCGGTCCAACGAAAGACGCGTCGATCGCGCCAGCAAACAGCGCCTCGACAGCCTCAGGGCCGGCATTGAAGGCCGAGGGCATCAACGTTGCCGACGCGCCGAGCGCCTTGGCGATGATCCCGTCATGAATACCCACCAACGCTGGAGCGTGGGTGATGTTGGGGAAGTAGCCGAGTCGTAGGGTAACGGGACTTGCAGCGGCAGATGATTTCGGCGAACTCGATCCGCATGCGCTCATTGCGAGCAAACCGACGACAAAAAGGGCGGACGCGAGCCCTCGATTCAGACGCGACATTTCATTCTCCTTAAAGACGATCAATTTTGTCGGGTTTAAACCCCATATAATCAGTAGGAAATACCCGACGCAACCCCGGCAAGAAGATCCGTGCCAGAATCCGAAAGTGCGAGTGACCGCGGCCGTCGACTATGCGGTAAGGGCAATGCTCGAAATGGCGGTGCTCGAGCCAGGCGCCCGTCTGAAGGGTGACGTCATCGCTGAACGTCAGCACATGTCGTTTCGCTATACGGAGCGACTTCTCGCAGACCTGCGCCGTGCCGGTATCGTGTCGAGCCAACGTGGTCACGACGGCGGCTACTGGCTTGCACGACCCGCTTCAGAGATATCTGTTGCGGACGTCATTCGCGCGGTCGACGGTCCGCTCGCGGATGTGCACGGCACTCCCCCAGAAGACCTCAGACATGCCAAGCCCGCTGACACCACGCGTGAGCTTTGGGTGGCAACCCGCGCAGCGTTGCGCAGCGTGCTGGAGGAAGTCACGTTTGCCGACCTGGCCGGTGGACGGCTTCCACAACCCATACTCGACCTTCTGGCCGATGACGATGTCTGGCGCCGCCGCGACCCGCCGACCGCCACGCCAGCCTGAGGAGCGGAGGGCTCGTTCCCTCAGGCGCCCAGTCGCTCAGTGACTCAATCGGCGGTCGACAGCTCGGCGCGCCCTCGGCAGCGCAGCGATACACATTGCGGCACCGAGCGCGACGATTGGTTCGATCGGCGCGCGTAGGCGATGCGACCCGTAGAACACGACGGTCACTGCGAGCACGCCGATGACTGGGACGAACAACACGTAGCGAACACCGCGCCGGGTCTTCCAGAGCCCCAACGCGGCAAGCGGGGCGAGCATCCACCAACTCGCGATACCTGCCCAGATCGCCCACCGCGGACGCTCCTCGCCCACGTCGGCGCGCACGTTCTCACTCAGGCCGAACAGGTCGGCGCCACGAAGCAGCCGAGCCCCGATCACTACCGGCAAACGAGTGATGTGTGCGCGTGCGTAACTCACCGCCTCATGACGCCGGCGGACCGAGCGCGCGGCAGTGTCTTCTCCCGGCGGTGGCTCGCCGTCAGCGAGGCAGTCGAGGTTCCACCCACCAAGGCCCGGACCCGAATAGGTGAGCGGGCAATTTGCGCCAAGCCACGTGTTGCCCTCGTTTGTGCTCATTAGCACCGTCGCATCGAACCGACTGCTGTTGTACACGATCCAGGGCACGACCGAGACAACAGCAACGA
>JAYTWP010000098.1:0-3362 GCA_043743395.1 Actinomycetota bacterium
GCGCCTGTTCATCTGTTGTACATTGGCGCGGGTCGAAAGGGGCGCGCTATGAACAGTGTCGACACATGGAATCCACCAGGGCCCGGGCCTTGGCAACAAGATCAGGCCCATTCACCCGAACCGATGTCGCGGGTCGCAAGCGAGCTGCTTCCGACACCGTTTGCGCGAGGCTTCGGTGAGACGATGGCCGCCTACGGGGTACTGCTGGATGCTATGGCAGTTGCCGTGGTCAACGGATTCCGGTACATGCAGCCGCAGCCGTTCGACATGCCCGGTCCCGATGGCCCCCCATCGCACGACCACATCGTGAGCGAGATCGGGCGCCGTACCGCATTGGCTGCTCACGCGTTCGAGGCGCAGATTTGGAAGGATCACCTACGACAGTGGGATGACGAGCTGAAGCCGACTGCCATCAGCAGGCACCGTGCCTTGAATTCAGTTGACCTCGGCGATCTCGACACCGCCGCGCTGATCGCCCATTTGCGTGAGTGTGGAAGCCACGTGTCGGCGATGGTGTATCAGCACCACCGTTTCAACCTCTCCGCAATGATGCCTATTGGCGACTTCCTGCTGCAGGCCAGTGTCTGGGTGGGATTGGCTCCCCCTGCCCTGTTTGCTGCGCTCGGCGGAGCGTCGCCCGTCACGGGTTTGGCATCGTCGGAGTTGAAGGAAGTGATTGGCGCGGTGAAGCGCAATGCTGCCGCCGAGCAACTGGTGCATGGCGATGGCGACCCGGCCGAGCGGATCGCGGCGCTGCGAGCGATGCTTCCCGAAGTGGCCGAGTACCTCGCCAACACCGAGTATCGGATCAGCGAGGGACTCGACGTGTGGGCCCCTACGGCGGGCGAGCGTCCCGACATGCAGTTGGGCAAGATCGCTGCGGCGCTCGATGTGGACCCCGACGCAGCCACTCGCGATGCCGAGGAGTTCGCACACCAACTGAGGTCGGGCTTGTCGAGCGATCAACGCCTTGCATTCGATGCATTGCTGGTGGAGGCGCGAAGGATGTATCGCCTGCGTGACGAACGCGGCATCTACAGCGATGTCTCTGCCCTCGGTCTTCTTCGGCTCGCTATGCTCGAAGCCGGACGGCGACTCGGTGCGTCCGGTCGGCTTCACGAAGCGAATCACGTACTCGATGCAGGGCTCGATGAACTGTGCGGCGTGCTCGACGGCAGCGCCACCCCGACGGCCGATGAGCTTGCCCAGCGAGGGGTAGTTCGTGTTCGACGGGCAGCGGAGGGTGCCCCTCGGTTCCTCGGGCCGCCGCCACCAGCACCGCCTCCCGTGGACATGTTGCCTCCACCGTTGGCTCGGCTCATGTCGGCCGTCGGCTTCATGATAGAAGGTGTCCTCGGCGAGCTACCAGAACCGCTCGGTGACAATTCGGTCATCATCGGAATCCCGGCGGGCACAGGCACCTACGAAGGACCTGCTCGTCTGGTGCACGACCTTGAGGATCTCTTTCTCCTCGAACAGGGTGACGTGCTCGTCACGCCGTCTACCTGCGAAGCGTTCAACTCGATGATCCACCTGGTGGGCGCGATCGTCACCGACCATGGGAGCTATGCCAGTCACGCCGCGATCATGGCTCGTGAACTCGGCTTTCCGGCGGTGGTCGGCACCGTGACCGGATCGCGTCGAATTCGTGATGGAGTTCAGTTGCGCGTGGATTCAACAACTGGCGAGGTCACAGTTCTCGGATGATGCAAGTCGAAGTCACGACGGCGCGTCGGAGCACGGTCGTCGGGATCGGCGTCGCGTCGGCGCTCGTTCCATTGAACTCCACGATGGTGGCCCTCGCACTGTCCGACATCGCCCGCGAGTTCCACATCGAAAAAGGACATGCCGCGATATTGGTCACGGTGTACCTCATCGCCATGCTCGTCCTGCAGCCGATCTCCGGCAGAATCAGTGATGCTGTAGGTAACAAGCGGGCAGCAATCGTGTCGCTGGTCGGATTCGGTGCATGTTCACTTGCCGCAGCGCTCGCGCCAACGTTCGCCCTCCTCGTAGTGGCGCGCGGCGTGCAAGCGATCTTCGGCTCGGCCCTCGCTCCAAGTGTTCAGTCCATGTTGCGAGCTGTTGCCCCACCCGATGATCGCGGACGTGTCTTTGGCATGCTTGGTTCGATCATCGGTGTCGGTGCGGCGGCCGGCCCTCTCGTGGGCGGTGTGCTGGTCGATGCAGCCGGATGGCCGGCAATCTTCCTGTTCAACGTCCCAGTGGTGGCGTTGGCTCTCGTGCTTCTGATGCGCGTCTCGGTTCCTGCGGCTGCCAAACAGGTCAGACGCTCTCGCGTCGGCGCGGAGAAGCCTGAACGACTATGGACACGCGCGTACATCGCTGCGTTCGCCACGCAGGCGCTGTCAACTTTCGGACAGTACTCGTTGCTGTTGGTCACTCCTTTCGTGCTCGACGTTCGAGGTTGGAGTGGTGGCGAAAAGGGTCTCGCGTTGTCCGCGCTGACGCTTGGGCTGATTGTGATGGGGCCCGCCGGCGGTCGCTTGGGAGATCGTTCGGGTCGTCGTCGACCGGTAGTGATCGGTCAACTCGTTGCCTTGCTGGGTGTGCTGCTCGTCGTACCGTTCGGTGCAGGGGTACTTCCGGTGGTGCTCATCACAGCGCTTGCATTCTTCGGCGTCGGCTACGGGTTTGCCTCGCCGAGCATCATGACTGCCGCTCTCGAATCGGCTCCAGAACGGCGCTCGGGTGTTGCGGCGGGCGTTCTCTCGGCCAGTCGGTATATGGGCAGCATCACGGCGAGCTTGCTTGTCCGCCACTACCTCGACGACGACGCCTCGGGCGCCCACGTCATGTTCGTGTTGTCGGCAGTTGCACTGGCACTTGGCGTCGCAGCTGCGTTCCGACTGCCCTCAGGCGACCGGCGCGAGTCGGCCGAGCTCCGAGCGTAGAGGCTTTGGTGAACGGTTCTACAGATACGTCCTCATACGTGCGGGGGAGTGGCCTGCGATGGCCCCGACCTGTGGACTCGCCGTTTCGTGGTGTTGTGGTTAGTTCCACCCTCGTCGAGGACGGATTGTGACGCCGGCTCGGTGCAGCTCGCGGCGCATGGTGGCGGCATCGACGTTGAAGGCGATGCCTACTGTGGCGAGTGATTCCCCACCTCGGTAACGAGGGCTGCTTCCTCGATGTCGTCGTTGGTGAGTTTCCGCGTGTTCATCCTCCGTCGTACGCCGCACTGCTCGAGGTGGGTGGCAACCGTGCGGTGATGGATGCAGAACTGCGTCGCGAGATCCGAGAGCGTTTGCCCAGCCCGGTAGCCGGCGACGAGATCGGCGATGTCGGTCGCGTTCAATCGTCGCTGAATCGGCCTCGATCGAGGGTTTGAAAGCCGTCCC
>JAYTWP010000099.1:0-2171 GCA_043743395.1 Actinomycetota bacterium
TGCAGGCCGGCGCCGCCTCCGTCCTTCAGCTGAACCTCGGGCGTTGTGGCGGAATCCTTGAGGCAAAAAAGATCGCAGCACTCGCTGAGACCTACTACGCGCAGCTCGCGCCCCATTTGTACTGCGGACCGATCGTGGGTGCCGCCAACATCCAGCTCAGTACGTGCTCACCGAACTTTCTCATCCTTGAAAGCATCCAGGATTGGAGCGGCTTTCATGCCGACATCCTCGTCAAACCGATTCGATGGGAAGACGGATACGTCATACCTCCCACCGAACCCGGTCTCGGTGTGGAACTCGATGAAGCTGTCGCCCTCACGAATCCGTATGCGTCTCACGAGTTGCATCTCGAGATGGCAGAGCAACCTCAGACCTAGAATGTGCGCCATGACTGCCAACTCGCGTCGTGCCGAGCGTTACCTTCAACAGAAACGGCGGGCTCGCCGACGGCTGCTCATTGGCGTGGGTTCCGTCGTTCTGATTCTTGTGATCGTCGGTGTCGTGCTGCTTGCTGGTGGCGGCTCATCCAAGCCCAAGGCGTTTGCGGGTTCGATTGTGAAGCTCGAACTCTCCGAGTATGCAATCAAGGGCAACCTCGAGGTTCCGACCGGACCCGTAAGGATCGAAGCCACCAACATTGGCGGGGTAGAACACAACGTGGGTGTGCGCGGCGTAAAAATTTCGCGCAACCTCAAGCGCGATGAGAGCACCACGCTTGATCTGGGTGTGTTGGCACCGGGCACGTACGAGTTGTACTGCGACGTGATCAACCCCGTGGACAAGATCAGTCACGTCGCGAAGGGCATGGTGGCCAAATTGGTCGTCACCGCCGCGTCAGCGACCACCACCACCTGAGGCGCTGTTTCGTGAGATCGTGCTGCCACCGAAGATCTGCTTCGTGGGTAGTACCTCGATGGTGGTGAGATCCACATGTAGCGGTAGGTCCATAGCGTGACCGATCACCGTTGCGATGTCGTGCGGTTGGATCGCATCGAAGTCGTCATACAGGGCTTCGCTGGCTTTGTCGTGGCCGCCGAAGATGCCGTCGTACAGGCGAGTCTGCACCCGGCCTGGCATCAGTACGGTCACACGGATCGCCGATCCGAGTAGGTCGCAGCGCAACCCCTCGGCGAACGCGTGCAGGGCAGCCTTGGTGGCGCCATAGGTGGCCGTGTTGGGCGTGGGATGCTTGCCCGCGATCGAGCCCATGAAGAAGATGTGCCCACGATCGCGAGCGATCATCCCAGGCAACAGCAGGTTCGTGACGTGAAGGGCCGCGCGGAGGTTGACGTCGATCAACGCGTCGATCGTTGTGGGAGTCGTGGCGGCGAACGGTTGCAGCTCGGTGAGAATGCCCGCGTTGTTGACGAGGACATCCACGTTCAGGTCGGTGATGAGCGCTGCGAGTGCGTCCGTGTCGCGCAGGTCGAGACCGTGAGCGATGGCACCGGTGTCGTTGGCCATGTCGTACAGCGATTGTTCGGGCAATGCGACTGCGTGAACGACCATGTCGCGAGCGCGGAACTCGCGCACGATTGCCTCGCCGATGCCGCGTGATGCTCCGGTGACCAGAGCACTTTGGTACTGGCTGTTCATACGATCACGCCCGCCCCACTGACGATGATGTTCTCGCCAGCGATACTCACGTTGTCGGCGTGGGCGAGGTAGGCCACGAGGTTGGCGACCTCAGCTGGCTCGATGGGATGTCGGGTGGGGAGTTGTTCAACCATCGGCGCATACCAGTCGGCCTTCTTCGCAGCCTCGGTGGCCATCGGGCCAGGAGCAACAGAGTTGATGAGGATGCCCAACGGGGCGACCTCGAGAGCGAGCGACCGGGTCAGGCTCACGACGGCGGCCTTGGTCGCGGCGTAGTGCGCGTTGGCCGGGTGCGCCTTGAACGCATCGATGGACGTGATGTTCACGATGTGGCCACGGCCGTGCTCGCGCATCTCGGCGATTGCCTCCACCATCATGAAGTACGTGCCCAGCACGTTGACTTGAAAGACGTGCTGCCAGTCGTCGGCGCCGATCTCGAGCACTGGTCGGCGCGGATAGACGCCTGCAGCGTTCACCAACACGTCGATTCGCCCGAATTGCTCGACGGTAGCTTGCACCGCTGACTTGCATGCAGCCTGCGTGCGAATGTCGACCACAGTGGTGCCGGCGGTGGC
>JAYTWP010000100.1:0-3126 GCA_043743395.1 Actinomycetota bacterium
CTCGACTCGACACCGCTGATCCGCAAGCTTGGTACAGACGGATGCCTGCCTCCAGCGGCGCCAGTAGCGACGACGTTGCCGATCATCAATCACGCACTCACGGCGTGGTTCCTCAATCTGTTCGGCGTCGATGCGCAACCAAAGGGACTTGATGCCAGCGTTGCGAACGCCTATGCGGTGAAGGTCACAATCGAGCAACGGTGACACACGTTGGCCGCCGACTCGCGCGATTCGTTGGTCTGCGCGCCGCACGCTGTGCGTGCGCTATTGTCTTTGCTAGTCACGGCGGCACCACCGTCGTTATTGAAAGAAGAATGAAGTGGCACAAGGCACCGTCAAATTTTTCAACACCGAGAAGGGCTACGGCTTCATCTCCCGCGAGGGCGGAGCAGATGTTTTCGTACACCACACCGGTATCGCCGGTAATGGCTTCAAGAACCTCCAAGAAGGTCAGGCCGTCGAGTTCGACGTCGTGCCAGGTCGCAAAGGCGACCAGGCAGAGAACGTTCGGGCGCTGTAGTCAGTCGGGTGCCGCTGGTTCCTTCGGGAGCCCGAGGACCCGCTCGCCCAAAATGTTGTGCTGAATCTCGTCGGTGCCGCCGGCAATCGATACTGCCGGCACCGAGACCAGCACCTCTGCAATGACACCTCGTTCCAATGCGGTGGGGCCAGTCAGAAGTCCCTCCGCGCCCGCGATCAGGCTGTGTGCTGCCGCCGATTGCCGCGCGATCTCGCTCGCGTTGAGTTTTCCGATCGATCCCTCCGGCCCGGTTTGGCGACCCAACTCACGCGCTGTCAACGCGCGTTGCGCAGTCCACTGAGACGCCCGCTGGAGAGAGATCAATTTGGCCAATTGCTGGCGCACCATTGGATCCGCCTCACGACCCAACGCCTGCGCCAGCGGCACGGTCAGATCAGCGCGGCCAGCGCGCTGCGGGTACCACTCGTAGGTCTTCCAATACTCGGCCGCTTCGGCGGCGGCTTCGCGTCGCGCGCGCCCATCCAATGCATCCGCACACGACGGTGCGGGCACGGTCAGGCGGCGCTCGTGACTCAAGGTGGTGAGCGCGACTCCCCACCCACCGCCAACATCGCCCACGATGTTTGACTCATGCACGCGAGCGTCGGTGATAAATACTTCGTTGAAGGACGCGTGATCGTTCATCTGCCGAAGTGGTCGCACTTCGACGCCGGGCTGATGCATCGGGAACGCGAAGTACGTGATGCCGCGATGCTTGGGCACCTGACCGTTCGTGCGCGCAAGCAGCATGCCGTAATCAGCGTGATCGGCACTCGTGGTCCACACCTTCTGACCATTGACGACGTATTCATCACCATCGCGATCAGCGCGCGTGGAGAGACTGGCGAGGTCTGATCCACTGCCCGGCTCGCTGAAGAGCTGGCACCACGAATGCTCTCCAGTGAGCAGCGGTCGCAACAATCGGGACTTCACATCGACGGAACCGTGCTCGAGGAGTGTGGGCGCCACCAGCGTCATCGCTGCGCCCACGGGTCGACCAACGGCGCCGAACGCTGTGATCTCGTGAGCGACTGCTGCGTCTGCCGCCGTGGGCAGGCCGCGACCGAACCATTCTGATGGCCACGATGGACACCCCCAGCCGGAATCGACGAGACGACCCCGCCATTCGACGAGTGACAGTTCGGGATCCCAGTTGGAGGCCAACCATGCAGTGACCTCGCGACGGATCCCATCGATGTCCATCTGCTGAAGTTAACAAAGCCGGTGCGCCGGACAGCGCCGACTGCAAATCGGTCGCCAACGCGCCGCCACCCCCTATTCACCACCAGCGCTGCGGCACACAGGTTCTGCACAACTGCGGCGATGTCGTGCGCTGTGTTGCTCTGAGAGCTACACAGCGCACGCGACGTACAGCACCGACCCCGGGCTATTCACCAACAACGCCTATTCACCAACAACGCAGTGGCGTGTGATCCACTGTTGCAATGAAGTTGGGGGCACGGTCCAAATTTTTTGCGAATTTGGTGACATCGTGACCTCCGATCTCCGTTACTCCTTGTGTTGCGCTCACCACCGGGCGTGCGATTACCGAGGAGACAGTAATGATCCGTCCAGCCCAATGGTTCCGTCCAGCCCAATGGGTTCATCCGGTCAAGGGATTACTCGCCGGACGGCGACGCGCCCTGCTGATCGGGATTGTCGCGGCCGGTGCGGCTGCGACAGCCGCCGGGGCTGCCCCTGCCTCGCTCACACCGTGGGAAGGACACGCCGGCGAAGTCGCCTTCTCGCACGAACCAACTACTACGGTCGCAGAGCCCACGACAACGACGCCGCACGAAGCGCCGCCGACCACCGTCCACCACGAGCCGGCGACGACCTCACCAACGTCAACGACGCCGACATCCACGCACCTACCGCACGAGTTGCCAGCGCTGTCTCCCCCACCCCAGACTCCCGCACCCGAGCAGTCGGTCATGGAGCCGCCGACCACGCCCGCTGCGCCGCCTGTCGAGCCGGCACCGACGACGACAGAGGTACACGCACCCGCCACCCTGCAGTTGTCGTGCATCGCGGGCGGCGAACTGCTCAATCAGGTCTCTTGCGAATGGACCGGGTCTGTACCCGATGGATTCGTGAACTACCTCCTGCTGCGTGGCAATCACACAGCCAAGGGCCGCGTGCCGTTCAGTTCGACCGATCCCACTGTGCACACTTTCACCGACGAGACGCTGCCAGCTGGTTCGTACACCTACGTCGTGGTTGTGATCGGCACGACTGGCACGTCGATCGCGCACAGCAACCTCGTACCAATCGTCATCGCAGCTGCTGGCTGAGTAGTCGACTCAGGTGCTCGTGACCGACCGAGTTCGCACCGCAATGCCCCCCACCGACGAGGGAGTGCTCGACAATGAGCGCTCCCTCGTCGAGCAGGCGCGCACTGATCGTGACGCGTTCGCGGACCTGTATCGCCGCCATGTTGCAGCGGTGTACGCCTACGCCTACCGCCAATGCGGTTCGAGAGACGTCGCCGAAGAAGCAACGTCGGCCACCTTCGAACGAGCGCTACGCGCGATTGAACGCTTCGAATGGCAAGGCGGCGGAATGCGCGCTTGGTTGTTCCGAATCGCTTCGAATGAGGTCACCGA
>JAYTWP010000101.1:0-1813 GCA_043743395.1 Actinomycetota bacterium
GTGACTTCGCTGCGGTCCGGCTTGCGATCGACGGTGAATGCACGACGTTCGTAGAACGGCAACGTCAATGCGTCGGCGATCTCGGCAAGTCGCAGCGCAAACGCGAGCTCGTCGGAGAGTTTCACTGGCGCGCGTTTGGCCGAGACCGGATGGTGGCTGCAATGCCTTCGGCATCCAATCCGAATTGTGCCAAGATGCGCTCTGCCTTGGCCTGTGGAATGAACTTGGTGGGGATGCCGAGCACCTCTACGGGCACGGACGAATCGATCGCATGTACCTGATCGGCGATGGTCATTCCGATACCGCCCTCACGGATGCCATCCTCGATCGTGACGACGAAGTCGTGGGCGGCGGCGTTGGCAATCAATGCAGGATCGAGTGGTTGGCAGCAGCGCACATCCCACACGCTGATGTTGCAGCCTTCGGCGGCCAGGGTCTCTGCGGCCTTGTCGGCTGCGGCAACCATCTTGCCGATCGCAAGCACGCAGACGCTGCCGTCGCCGCTACGAATCTTGCGCGCGAGCAGCCCGACGCCGACGTCGTGCTCGCCGACCTGGCGCGCTGGACCCCTGGGGTAGCGGATGACGACGGGACCATCATCGGCAAGCGACATCGCCTCGTGCAACATCCCCCCAAGTTCCTGCGCACTCGACGGCGCAAGGACACGCATACCCGGAACCTTGGCGAGCAGCGCCATGTCATAAACGCCATGATGGCTTGGACCGTCGTCACCTGTGATGCCGGCTCGGTCGAGGCAGAAGACCACTGGTAAGCGATGCAGTGCGACGTCGTACACAACCTGATCCCATGCCCGGTTCAGGAATGTGGAATACAGCGCGACGATGGGACGAAGCCCACCCATCGCCATGCCTGCGGCGCCAGTGACGGCATGCTGCTCGGCGATGCCAACGTCGAAGAATCGATCCGGGAAGCGCTGCTCGAAGGGGATCAGACCAGTGGGTCCCGGCATTGCTGCGGTAATCGCGACGACGCGTACATCAGCTTCCGCTTCTTTGACGATGGCGTCCGCGAACGCTTGGGTGTAACCGGATGGCAGTGCCTTCGGTGGGCCGACAGCGGCATCGAACACGGGTGTGTCGTGCAGATGCTTCTCGTCGTCGTCTTCAGCCGGCGGGTATCCACGGCCTTTTTGGGTGACAACGTGCACGCAAATGGGACCCTCGGAGGAGAGCTCGATCGCGTTGACGAAAGCGTGCTCGAGCTCTTCGATGTTGTGACCATCGATGGGCCCCACGTACCGAACACCGAGCGCTTCGAAAAACGATGGTGGCTGGAGGAACTCGCGTACGGCGGCCTTGAACGCGTCCATGCCTTTTTCGGCCTGAGGTCCAACGACTGGTAGCTCCCGAAGGAAATGCTCGATCTTGCGTTGGCGGCGCACGTACACCGGGTTCAATCGGATGTTGGTCAGCGTGTGGCTGAGGCGGTCCGTGATACGTCCAGGTAACGACGGGGATTCGCCACGATCGGGCTCGAACGTTGGAGCTGGCATTGTGGACGCCGTGAGGTTGGAGATGGTCGGTGCGTAGCTGCGACCGTTGTCATTGAGCACGACGATGACCCGACGTTGACTATGGCCAATGTTGTTCAGCGCCTCGTAGGCCATACCGCCGGTCATCGAGCCGTCTCCGATGATCGCCACGATGTGACGTCTATCGGCGGCCGTGCCGGCATCGCGGGCGACGGCCAGCCCGTACGCATACGACAGGCTGGTGCTGGCGTGACTGTTTTCGACGAAGTCGTGCTTGCTCTCTTCTCGGCTCGGGTAGCCAGACAGGCCGTTCACTTGTCG
>JAYTWP010000102.1:0-2721 GCA_043743395.1 Actinomycetota bacterium
ACCTCGGCGCCGCCTTCGAGACCGCTGGCTCCGCCGACAACGAGCAGCACGGCGTCCGGGCGGCGCAGCTCGGCGAGTGCGCGCACTGCGACATCGAGACCTTTCAGCGGCTGCAACCGACCGACGAACAACAGTAATGGGCCCGAGCCGAGACCAAGGGCGTGCCGCGCGCCGCGCTTGTCGCCTGGGGCGAAGAACGCATGCTCAACCCCTGGCGACACGATCTCTATCCGACCCTGTGGGCTGCCGTACAGCCGCCGAAACTGACTCTCTTCTTCGGTACAGCTGACACAGATCGCGTCGGCACAGTTGATGATCTCAGCTTCGGCTCGTTCACGGCGGGCTGGCTCTGGATCCCCGCCCTCGGCCTTGACACGGGCAAGGGTATGGAAAGTACTCACGAACGGCACATCGAGTTCGTGCTTGACACGGTGGGCGACGAGCCCGCTCAGCCAATAGTTGGCATGGACGACATCGACCCCGGGGCCGTTCTTGATGTGATCGATGACGCCGTCGCCGAACTCGTTGATCACGTGCGGCAAATCTTCCTTGGCCAGATCGAAGGGGCCGGCGGGCACGTGCACGACACGGTGCCCGGGCTCGACCTGCACGACTTCTGCGAGGCCGGGTCGTGAAGCACGCGTGTACGTCGTGCAATCAACACCCGCCTGGGCGAGAGCAGACACGAGCTCGCGGACGTACACGTTCATACCGCCACTGTCGCCGGAGCCGGGTTGGGCCAATGGCGAGGTGTGAAGAGAGAGCACAGCAACTCGTTGCACGATGGGTGAAAACCCTACCGAGTTGGTCGGTATTCCGGCACTAGCGGGATTGATCGATGAAACTCTCGTACACGTTGAGCAGAGCGTGCTTTTGTTCCGGTGTGAGCAGCCGGTCACTGCCGATGGCTTCGCGGACGCCGGTTGCTGGTGGGGTGTCGTCGGCAAGGATTCCTGCCCGGACATACAGGGACTCGACCGAGATCCTCAGACCCTTGGCGATCTGCTGCAGAATCTCCGCCGAGGGACGCCGTAGTCCGCGTTCGATCTGCGACAAATATGTGTTGGAGACTCGTGCAACGTCTGCGAGCCCTCGCACCGACATGCGCGCGGTTTCACGTTGACTTCGAATGAACTCGCCGACATCGGCGATGCGATCGGTGATCTCATCGCGAAGATCCGGCGCCGGGCCCGGCGGCGGCTTCACTCGTCGGCCATGAGGTCGTCGACCTTGGCCTCACCATCGCGGTAGCGCCGCACGAGTTCGGCGCTGAGCGCGTCGAGGATGACGAACATTTCGCGGCGCTCGCTTGATCGTTCGTGTTCGAACGCGGTGAGGCTGTCGGACAGCGTCGCGAGTTCCGTGTCGTTGAGCTCGGTCACGTGGCTGGCACCGAGGCGATTGCACAACACTTCGAGTTCCATGGCGAGTGGGTGGTCGCTGGCATCATCGGTGGGGCGCGGCGGGCGGGCCGGACCACTGTTGAGGTGCCGACCAAGGATGGCAGGGAGGTCTTCGGACACACTGCGATCGGTGCCGCTGACACGACGGCGCTGCTCTGCAAGCACCAGATCGAGCCGACCCTGCACAAGACGACGTACGTAGCTAATGGCATCGTCATCGGCCTGACGTAGTGCGCGCTGGGCGCGCAACTCATCGAGAGAGAGTGACGCGGGGTCGACGATGGGGGTACTCATGATTCTCCTTATGAAGCTCCGCCCGAAACGGGTGGCAGTACTGCCACTTCGTCTCGAGCCGAAATCAACGTATCGATGTCTGCGGCTTCTCCGTTCACCCAGAGCCGGCAGCTGCTCAGCACTGCTCCGAACGCAGCGCCATAGCGATCTTGTGCGGTCGCGAGCAATTCGCCCACCGTGTTGCCGGGCACGTCATCACGGCTGACGCCGGCAGCCACGCGGGCCGATGCGAAGAGTCGCAAGGTAGCCATATGTAGATCGTACCCTTGCCGCTACCCTCGCCGTGGATGTCTGCATCGACGAACGCTTCAACGTCGCTGACCCGGCTGCTCGTTGCCCGCCATGGGCAGAGCGAATGGAACGCGCTCGGTCGGTGGCAGGGCCTTGCAGACGCCCCACTCAGTGACGAGGGTATGCGTCAGGCCGCGGACGCCGGTCTCGCGCTCGGTACCTTCGACGCAGTGTGGGCCAGCGATCTCCAGCGAGCCTCGTTGACGGCGCAGATCATCGCCGAGATTCTCGGCATCGGCCCAGTGCAGGTTGACGCGCGGTTGCGTGAAACCGATGTTGGTCCGTGGCAGGGTCTGACGCATGCCGAGGTCGAAGAAGGCTGGCCGGGGTATCTCGCCGAGCACCGGCGTCCAATCGGCTTCGAGCCCTATGACGATGCTGCGGCGCGACTTATTGCGGCGTTCTGCGACATTGCAGCGGCACATCCGGGTGGAGAAGTGCTGGTGGTCAGCCATGGCGGCGTCATCCGTGCTGTGCGACGCCTTCTCGGCGTCGCGGGTGGTCACATGCCCAACCTCAGCGCGAGTTGGTTCGTGGTACGCAGCGACACGGTGACGGCGGGCGACGTCGTCACCCTGGTCGAGGCACGGGCTACCGGGACCGCGTTATGACCTTGAGTAGTCGCGTGCTGAGGCCGTCCGCGTGAGTAACGAACTGAGACTCTTCGACGACGATGAATTCGGTGGCGAGGAACCCGAGTCCAAGAACGCCAACACTGCCAACACTGCCAACA
>JAYTWP010000103.1:0-16177 GCA_043743395.1 Actinomycetota bacterium
ATGATCGGCACGATGCTCTTCGAACGCATCACACGGCAGACTTCGAATCCCGACATGTCGGGTAAGCGCAGGTCAAGCAGTACGAGATCGGGCTCGCGCTCGGCAAACGAGGCCAGCCCACTGCGGCCATCGGGCGCCTCGCGGACCTCGTAACCCTCGTCTTCGAGCGCCAAACGCAGCGCGAGCCTGATGGAATCGTCGTCTTCTACGAACAACAGGGAGTACACAATTCACCAATTCTGTTACAGAAATCGCACATACCGGGCGGCAACTCGTCACACACGTCCACCATCATGACAGGTGTTCACGCTGCTTCGGTGGGGTACCTTCCTCCCCCTGGTGCTCCACCGGCAGCGAGAGACCAGCGGGCAATCAACGTTGAGTCGAACGCAACTTCGATCTCACCAACCTGATGCTGGAGGAATTCCACATGCTTGCTCCCGTTCTGTGCTCACGAACCGACTCTGGTTTAGGCGCCGTCATCCTGACGGTCTCAGGCCCGCTGACAACACCCGATCACATCGCAGGTCTGCAACATACGTTGGACGCGGTGCCACGCGGATTCAGTCTCATCATCGAGATGGACGAAATGACCACGCTGTCCACGACTGGCTTGCGCGGCCTGCGCGACTTGGCGTCGTCGGCAACAGCCGAAGGCATCAGGCTCGTCATCGTCAGCGAATCGCTCGATGTACGTGCAAATCTGATTCTCAGCGATCTCGACTCACTGGCACCTATCCTGCACAACCTTGCGCAGGCTCGCCAGATCGTAGCTGCCGCAGCGTAAGACGCTGCGCCGTCGTTTCGGTTCGGCGTATCGTCGAACACCACGACCTAAAATCGGCAACACTGGCGGAGTGGCACGCGTGAAGAAACCGAAAAGAACGCTGAGCCTGCGCACGCGCGTCACGTTGTTCTTGTTCCTGACCGCACTCGTTACCTCGATGTCGCTGACGCTGCTCACGTACACAGCGGCGCGCAACTATCTCTTGAGCCAGCGTTCGGCGGTTGCTCGTGCGCAGACATTTGCCAACGCGAAGGCTGCGCGCGATGAACTGCGGCTCCGCAAGACGGATCTCGGTCGGTTCATCACGAGCATCCGTAACGACGACACCGGGTTTGCCTTGCTCTTCGTCGGCGATACGTCGTATCCGCAAAAAGTGCAGTACCGACAGGATTCTCTGCCGACCGAACTCGTCACGAACGTGCTCGACGGTGGTGCCGGCCAGCAACGATTCGAACTCAAAGGCGAGCCATACCTCGCAGTCGGAGTGAGCATTCGTGAATCAGACGCCAACTACATCGAGGCGTTTCCACTGGCCAGTACCGATCGTGTCCTGTTGGTCATTGGCACCGCGCTCCTCGTGGGGTCAGCAGTCATCACGCTGCTCGCCGCAGCGTTGGGATGGTGGACGAGTCGACGGCTTCTCAAACCAGTGAGTCGTGTCGCCGTCGCTGCCGGAGGAATTGCATCCGGTGGCCTCGATATTCGCCTTGAAGCAGAAAGCGACCCAGAACTCAACCGGCTCGCGCAATCGTTCAATGACATGGCCGACGCCGTCCAGACCCGTATCGAGCGTGAGGCACGATTCGCCTCGGATGTCAGCCACGAACTGCGCTCGCCGATCACGGCGCTCACCGCAGCGGTAGAGGTACTCGACGCGCGACGCTCAGACCTCCCCGAACGAACCCAACAGGCTCTCGACGTCGTGGTGAATCAGGTGCGGCGTTTCGACCAGATGGTGATGGATCTGCTCGAGTTGTCACGCATCGATGCCGGCGTCAGCGATCTCAATGCCGAGGAACTACGCCTCGACGACATAGTACCGCGTATCGCCCAGCGTTACGGGTTCGACGACGTGCCCATCGAGGTGCATCCCAACGCGCGCCGCATGGTGTGGATCGACAAGCTCCGACTCGAACGAATCCTGGCAAACCTGCTCGACAACGCGCGCCAACACGGTAGCGGACCCACCCGAATCAGCATCGAGCCGGATCGCAACCGTGGCCTCCTGCTCGCCGTCGAGGACGCCGGGCCCGGCGTTGCCCGCGGCGAACGCCAACGGATCTTCGAGCGGTTCGCCCGCGGCACGGCCGCCCGACACCGAGTTGGCAGTGGTCTCGGACTTGCACTCGTGGCCGAGCATGCTCATGCCCTCGGCGGAGATGCCTGGGTAGAAGACAGCAGCGGTGGCGGAGCCCGTTTCGTCGTGCGCTTCCCGTTCGATCGCCAAGGAGGTGGGCGCTGATGCGTTACCGATTCATTGCCGCGCTGTTGGCGTTCACAGTCGTGTCGATCTCTTGTGGCGTGCCTAGCTCGAGCAAGTACACAACCATCGACAAGCGAAACATCCCATTCGGGCTGAGCGAGACCACTGTCATCCCAACAACGTCGACGACCGTCGCGCCGCAAAGCACCACGACCGTTGTCGAACCTGCCACCACGATCGCCACCGAGACGGTGTTGCTGTTCTTCGTTGCGGGCACACAGCTCGTGAGCGTGACGCAGCTTTTGCCTCGGCCGGCATCTCTCGCGCAGACGATGGCGGTGCTCGAGACGGGCCCACCACGCGAGTTCGGCGTTGGCTTGCGTACGGCGATTCCCGACGGCTCGCAGAGCCGCGTCAGTGAGGCCGGCGGCGTCGTCACCGTTGACCTTCCGGTGACGTTCTTCAACGACATGGCCCCCCAGGACCAGCGCCTTGCGATCGCTCAGATCGTGGTGACTCTGACGAACCAACGCGGTGTCGGGCAGGTCGCCTTCACCCAGAACGGAGCACAGATCAGCGTGCTGCGCGGCGGTGGCGATCTGACCCATCCGGGTCAGCTGTTGGTGAGCGCCGATTACGACCAGTTGCTCAGCGGCTCTACAGCGACGAACACACTGCCGACCGCACCACCGACGGCGACCTCGGTCGCAAAGTAGCAGCGAGGCCGAGCAGGTCTAGTAACCGAGTCGGTCCAGCCGCGCCGGTTTGCGCTGCCAGTCCTTGTCCACCTTCACGAACAATTCGAGATAGGTGTCTGGCGGCAATTGGGCGCGGGCCCGAGTGCCGACCTCTTTGAGAATGGCGCCGTGCTTGCCGATGACCATGCCCTTTTGGCTTTCGCGCTCGACGATGATCTCGCAGCGAATTCGTTTGCCCTCCCACTCGGTGACACGGGTCGCGATCGAATACGGCAGCTCGTCCTGGAACACGGCCAACAACTGTTCACGCACCAGTTCGGCAATCCATGTATGTTCCTCGACATCGCTCGCCGTGCCCTCGGGGTAGTACATGGGACCCTCGGGGACGAGCGTCACGAGATAGTCGACGAGTTCGGGAATGCCCTCGCCCGTGAGTGCAGACACAGGGAAATAGGCAGCCGCGTCGAGCCCACTGGAGCGAACCAGTTGCTTCAACACCGCCTGCTTGGAGGCGGCATCGACCTTGTTGAGGATGAGTATGGCCTTGCTGATATCGATGCGATCGGCTACCCACTGGTCGCCTGAGCCAAAGGGCATCGTGGCATCGATCACGAGACACACAACATCGACGTCTTCGGCGGATTCGAGCGCGGTTGCATTCACTCGCTTGCCGAGCGCAGTGACGGGTTTGTGGAGGCCGGGCGTATCGACGAACACAAGCTGTGCATCTGGTCGATTGAGGATGCCGCGAATACGCGTGCGCGTTGTCTGTGGTTTGTCGCTGACAATGCTCACCTTTTGCCCGCACACGGCATTCAGCAGTGTGCTCTTGCCCACATTCGGGCGACCGACAAAGGTGATAAATCCAGATTTCATGTAGCCAGAACGCTATCGGCGCGGATCTACACCTGACTGTCGCGACCCGCCCAGAAGGGTGCACGCAGTTCGCGCTTGAGCAGCTTGCCGCTTCCGGTCTTGGGAAGCTCGTCCATCCACGAAATAGAGCGCGGCACCTTGTAGCTCGCCAACTTCTCACGGGCGAATACTGCGACCTGATCGTCGTCGAGACCCGAGCCTTCGCGGGCGACGATGACGGCGTGCACGGTTTCGCCCCATTCGTCGCTGGGGATACCGAACACCGCAGCCTCGTAGATGTCTGGATGCGATTCCAGAGCGGCCTCGATCTCTGCTGGATAGATGTTCATGCCACCCGAGATGATCATGTCTTTCTTGCGATCGCAGATGTAGACAAACCCTTCGTCATCGAGATACGCGATGTCACCAACCGTTTGGTATCCGTGCTTACGATCGGCCTCGAACTTGTCGTGCTGCTTGTAGTAGTCGGCGAAAACGCTGGGACTCTTCACGAAGAGCTCACCCGTACTGTGCGGCCCGAAACCCGTGACCTCATTGCCATCGTCATCGAACAGCTTGACCTCGACCATTGGCGACGGCTGGCCGCACGAGCCCGGCTTGCGCAGCTGATCCTCGGGTTTGAGGATGCAGTTGACGCCCAACTCCGTACTGCCATAGACCTCCCAGAGCGAGTCGTCGGGGAAGTCGGCGAGGTACATCTGTTTGAGCGCAAAGCTCCAGGGTGCGGCATTGGCGATCATCCGTTTCATTGAAGACGTGTCGTACCTCGCCTTCACCTCAGCCGGCAACGAACAGATCATCCGGATCGGAGTTGGCGCGCTGAATGTAGACGTGACTTTGTACTTGGACACGATTCGCAGCCAATCCTCGGGCGAGAACTTGCGCTGCAGAACCACCGTCTGACCGAGCGCTGACGCAATGCCCATGAAGCCACCGGGACCAGAGTGGTACAAGGGCCCGGTCGGCACATAGACGTCGTCGGAGTTGTATCCGATGAGAGCAACCATCGCAGACAACTGTTCGGTGCTACCGCCACCGCGCCTGAGCGCACCCTTTGGTTTACCCGTGGTGCCACTGGTGTAGATCATCGTCGCGCCGGCCTCGGTGGATTCCGGGATCTCCGGCTCCTCGGCACTCGCGGCACCCATCAGGGCGTCTGCGTTCTCCATGCCAGGCGGTGCCGCTCCGTCGAACACCAAGATGTGTTGCACCTGTGGAATCTGTTCGCGAATTCGCTGGAACGTGCCTGCGAACTCGGCGTCGACGTACACGATTGTTGCGTCGCAGTGGTCGGTGACATAGGCCGCTTCTTCGTCGCTGAGGCGATAATTCAGCGGAACGGCGGTAACGCCGAGTTTGCGCGCGGCGTTGATCATGGTGACCAAACCAATGGAGTTCTGCCCGCACCACACCACCTTCGACTCGGGCGACCGGGCGTCGAACGAGATGAGCACGTTCGCCAGCCGATTCGCTTGCTCGTTCAACTGTGCATAGGTGAGCGAGGCGATCTGACCGTCCGGTCGATCGTCGATGACGGCAGGTTTGTCTGGTTGGATCTGCGCGTACACAGTAAGAAAGTCAGGCATACGCCCGTTCATAGCACGCAGCGCCACCCCACTTGCATCCCGAGCCATCCCGACGAGCACCACAGGAACATCGAGGAGCCGGCGAACGCGCTCGACCAGAGATCGGATCATGACTGCACCGTACCGGTCAACATCCATCGCCTTCCGTTTGCGTTGACGGCTGACGCGCCTGCAACACTCTGAGAATGACAGTACGAGTGATTGACGGTATCGACGGCATCAAAGCGCTCATCGGTGAGCACCTCGGTTACAGCCCTTACTTCGAGGTCACGCAAGAACGCGTGAACCTGTTTGCCGATGCAACAGGTGACCACCAGTGGATCCACATCGATGTCGAGCGCGCAAAGAAGGAGAGCCCCTTCGGTGGACCCATCGCCCACGGCTATCTCACCCTGTCGCTCGGTCCGGTGCTCTACCCACAGGTCGTGCAAATCCGAGGCTTCTCGATGGGTGTGAACTACGGAGCGAACAAGATCCGCTTCATGTCACCGGTGCCGGTCGGCTCGAATCTGCGTCTCGGCGTGAAGTTGCTCGCAGTCGACGACATCGCCGGGGGCATCCAGAGCACGATGGAGTTCACGTTCGAGGTCGAGGGCAACCCGAAGCCAGCGTGCGTGGCCGAGATCATTTTCCGCAGCTACGTCTGAGCCACAAGCTCTGAGCGAAAAGTTCGCGGGAGCGAGCGTTCGGCACCGCGCCCATACTTACCGGAAGTTCGGCATCACCTTCGTGGCGAACAACTCCATCGAGGTCGTTTCCGGGTAGTCGCTGCACCACGGAATGAAGCCCGTACATCCGAGCGCGATGTAGGCGGCGACCTTCTCAGTGACCTGTTCGGGCGTACCGACAAGGTTGCCGGCGCGCCATGACTCGAACGCTTCACCGACGATGCTCTTACTGCCAGCGGCCACGATCTCAGCTTCGGTTTCGCGGATGAACAGTTCGGGTCCCCACGTCTTGCGGATCGTGTCCTCGTCCCGGCCGACCGCGGCGCAATGGCCCTTCAGAATTTCGCGCTTGCGTGCCCACTCTTCGGGCTTGCCACCCCAGTTGCTTGCGTCCGCATGCCGGGCGACCACGCGAAGCGTGAGCTTTTCTCCCCCACCCCCGATCCAGATGGGCGGATGTGGCTGCTGCAACGGCTTGGGATCGCAGTTCGCGCGAACGAGTTTGTAGTACTTGCCGTCGTAGGTCGTCTCGGGTTGGGACCACATCGACTTGACGATCTCGACGCTCTCACGCAGCATGCCGATCCGATCCTTCGGAGCAGGGAAATCGAACCCGTAGCCCCGATACTCCTGCTCGTACCAGCCGGCTCCGATGCCCCAGTCGAGACGACCTCCGGAGATGACATCGACCGTCGAGGTGATCTTGGCGAGCAAAGCCGGCGACCGATAACTATTGCACCCGACCATCTGCCCCAGACGAATACGACGAGTGAGTTGGCTGATCGCAGCCATAGTTGTCCAACACTCGAACACCGCCTCGTTCGCTGGGCGGGGCACGTTGTGAAAGTGGTCGTACAGCCAGATCGAGTCATACCCAAGCTGTTCGGCAAGAAGCGCAATGTCGACGGAACGGTTCCACTTCGCCTCCGCACCATCGATCGAGGACAATTCCATCTTCCAGCCCTGAGGCATGAATACACCAAACACGACATCACTCATGGCCGAAGGCTAGCCCGTGTTTCGCGCACGCTGAGTTGGTCCGTGGCCAGTTCGTCATGAACGTCAGGCTGCCTCTAACTTGCGTTCTCATGGAGACGGGGAACGCTGACTTCAACATTGGCGAAATTCACGAGGCGATCGCCACGACCCGCCCAGACGAGTTGTGTTTGGTCTTTCGTGATCGTCGCCTTACGTGGGCAGATGTCACCGATCGAACCCGTCGGCTTGCCAACTACTTGCATTCGCAGCAACTGGGTTGTCACACGGAACGCTCAGCGCTGAACGGCTCGCAGAGTGGACAGGATCACCTCGCGATCTACTTGCACAACGGCAACGAGTATCTGGAATCGATGCTCGGCGCCTTCAAAGCGCGGGTCGCCCCGCTGAACGTGAACTACCGCTACGTCGCAGAGGAGCTGCGGTACCTCTTGAACGACTCTGCGGCCACGGCGGTAGTGGTCCATTCGCAGTTCGCGCCAACTCTGGCGACGGTGCTAGGCGACGTGCCTTCCGTCCGCGTCATTCTGCAGGTACCCGATGGCTCGAACAATGAACTGCTTCCCGGCGCGGTCTGGTACGACGACGCGTTGGCCTTGTCCTCGAACAAGAAGCCGTTACTCAACCTCTCCGGCGACGATCTCTACATCCTCTACACGGGCGGCACCACAGGAATGCCCAAAGGTGTGTTGTGGCGGGGAGGTGATGCGGTTGTCGAGTGCTTCGGTGGGTCGAAGACGGCAACGACGCTAGAGGACTTCGCGGCGCAGGCTGTTGGCGAGCTACGCGCCCTCCTCGCTCCACCCTTCATGCACGGTGCCGGCCACTGGATGAGCTTTCGTACATGGCATACGGGCGGCACCGTGTACGTACAAGACTTTCCCGACAGACTCGATCCGGTCGATATATGGAGCCTCATTGAGCGCGAGAAGCTCGGCTTCTTACTCATCGTCGGCGATGCATTCGCACGGCCGCTGCTCGATGAACTCGATCGGCACTCGTACGACCTGTCCAGCCTCAGTGTTGTCCTGTCGGGCGGTGCGCCCTTGTCCGCAAATCTCAAGGACGAATTCTTACGGCATCTACCGACGTTGATGATCGTTGACGGCCTCGGCTCGTCGGAGGCCGGCGGTCAGCTGTCGCACGTGTCCGCCGGTGCGAACGCTTCGACCGGCACATTCCCCATCGCGCCAGGCAACCATGTGCTGTCGGCCGATCTCGACCGAGAGCTCGCTCCCGGTGACCCAGAACTCGGGTGGCTGGCCAAGAGCGGCAGGCTCGCGCTCGGCTATCTCGGTGACCCGGACAAGACGACGCGCACCTATCCGGTGATCGATGGCGTGCGCTACGCCGTACCGGGCGATCGAGCGAAGTCGCGCGTCGACGGCATCATCGAACTGCACGGCCGAGACAGCGTCACCATCAACAGCGGCGGCGAGAAGATCTTTGCCGAGGAGGTCGAAGCTGCACTCAAAGCTCATCCCGGCGTCTACGACTGCCTCGTCGCCCCAAGATCCAGCGAGCGTTGGGGCAACGAAGTCGTTGCGGTCGTTCGGATCCGTGAGGGCTACACGGTCAGCGAGGCGGATCTACTCGCTGAGGCAGCGAAGCACATTGCCCGTTACAAACTGCCCAAGGCATTCGTTTTCGTCGATCACATCGAGCGCTCACCGAGTGGCAAGGCCGACTATCGCTGGGCCAAGGCCACCGCTGCGCTTACGTGACAAAGGCGAAGGTGACCGAATCTCGGAATTCGGGCCGCCAGAGTTCGCCGGACGAGATCGCTTCAAAGGTGTCGTCGTGCACCCGAGGAGTGGCCCGACGACCTTGACTATCGCGACAAGCGCGTAGTGGTGATCGGCTCTGGCGCGACCGCGATGACTCTCGTGACGGCACTGGCCAACACTGCGGCCCACGTGACGATGCTCCAGCGTTCACCCACAACATCAGCGCCGGGTACACGCAACGAACGATCACACACTCCCGCGCCAGGGCGGCCGCGAACCGTGGATCAATCCTCAGAGCTACTCCCGCGACAAAGCAATGTTCCGCAAGTCGCCACTTGACGACGGCGTCATGCGGTTCACCAATGTCGGCGCGATGGCTCCTCGGTCGCCCGCGCGCGAGCGCTAGAGCGGCAAGTCGCCGGTCGCCTTCTTGGTGCTGCCGAAGTCATTCCATGCGGCGATGGTGCGCTGCGCGATGCGCATCTGGTGGATCTCGTCGGCACCATCGGCAAACCGGCTCCAGCGCGCCTGCATCAGCATGCCTGCCAAGGGTGTGTCGGTGGAATAGCCGAGTGCACCGTGCACTTGGACCGCGCGGTCGATGATTCGCCACAAGCTGTTCGCCACGAAGTGTTTCGCCATCGAGACCTCGCTCGTGAAGTCCATCTTGTTCTCGATCTTGTACGCAGCATGCAGCACCATCAGTTTGCTCTGGTACAGCTCCATGGCCGAGTCCGCGATGAGCCACTGGATGCCCTGCTTCTCGGCCAGATACGAGCCGTGGCTATAGCGCTCCATCGAACGCTTCACCATCAAGTCGAGCGCCATCTCTGCTTGACCGAGCCAACGCATGCAGTGCGCCAATCGGGCAGGCCCGAGACGGTATTGGCCGAGCAGATGGCCCTGCCCCTGACCACCCAGCATGTTCGCGGCCGGTACGCGCAGGTCCTCGATGAGGATTTCACAGTGGTTGTGTCCCCCGCTCATCGTGTGCACATCACGCACAACCGTCCACCCGGGGCTCGGCAGATCGACGATGAAACAGCTGTTCGCGGCCTGAGGAATGTCCGGGTCCTCCTCGGTGCGAGCAACAAGGAGCGCGAACTTTGCACCGCGAGCGCCGCTGATGAACCACTTGTGACCGTTGATGACCCACTCATCACCGTCGCGGTACGCGTGTGTCTGGATGAGCGTGGGGTCGCTGCCAGCGACTTCGGGTTCGGTCATCGCGAAGCAACTACGCGCCGTGCCCTCGCACAGCGGACGGAGGTACTTCTCCTTCTGCTCGTCGGTACCCCAATGCTCGAGGGTGTGTTGGTTGCCTTCATCGGGCGCTTGCGCGTTGAGTACGAAGGGGCCGATGCCAACCTTGGCTGCCTCGGCAGATACGGCGGCCATCGCGGTTGGACCGAGCGCCATGCCGCCCCACTCCTTTGGCATGTGCGGCAGCCACAAGCCCCACTCCTCTTTGGCTTTGTAGCGCAGTTTGCCAATGGTCTTGACCACCTCGCCACGATCGTTCTGGTCTGTTGCGTCCCAGCGCGGACGCACGACCTCGTCCATGAACTGACGCACCTTCATACGGATCTCTTCCACCTCAGGTGGGAACGTAAAGTCGATCATCGCAGTCCTCCGAAACAGCGTTGCGGTAGATACCCGCGAACGAATTTCGAGAGTCTCGCCGGTTCGGCCCGCGCGGCGCCACTTGTTGGGTCCTAACCTGAACCACGATGACAAAGGCCACATGGGACACCGACGCTCTACCCCAGGGAGACGAGAAGGTTGTTGCGGTTCGGCAGATGTTCGACACCATCGCCCCGCGTTACGACATGGTCAACCGAATCATGACGTTTCGTCTTGATGTTCGGTGGCGGCGCAAAGCCGTCAAACTGCTTGCGCTGCCCATCGGCAGCCGTGTCCTCGATCTCGCGAGTGGCACCGGCGATCTGTGCATCGATCTCGTGCGTGCTGGTCACCAACCGCTGTCGGTAGATCTCAGCTACGGCATGCTGGCCGCGGATCGCAGTGGTGCGCCCCGCGTCCAAGCCGACATCTTGAACATGCCGTTCCCCGATGCGTGCGTCGATGGCGTGACATGTGGTTTTGCGTTGCGCAATCTCGTCGACCTGCCATCGTTCTTCAACGAACTCGGGCGCGTCGTTCGACCGGGGGGACGTATCGCCCTGCTCGATGTAGGCATCCCCAAGAATGGGTTTGTGCGGGCCGGACATGGCTTCTACTTCGGCAAAGTGGTTCCTCGCATCGGCGGACTCCTCAGCGACAAAGCCGCCTATCGCTATCTGCCCAAGAGCGTGGCCTATCTGCCTTCGGCCGCCGAGATGGTGCACGCGCTCGCTGAAGCGGGTTTCGTGCATTCTGAACATCGACTGCTCAGCGGGGGCATCACGCAACTCTTGCTGGGCACGCGCCGGTCGGACCCCCACGTCCAACCAGGCTCCTAAGCTGCTCGGGTGCGCGCCGTCACCAGAGCCTTCGACGAAGACGTTGACCTCAACGATTTCGCTGGTTCCGAAGGCTTTCTGTTCGTCCGCGACGGTGTCGGTCTGGCCGGTCGCGGTGTTGCGGCCCGAGTCGAGGCGGACGCCGCAGTGCAGTTCCTCGCCGCGATGGACTGCGACGACTTCGTCGGTGTTGCCGGCTCTGGCCCTGTGGCCATGGGCGTACTCCCGTTCAAACCCGGGGCCTCGGCCAAGCTCGTGATTCCTGCCGTCACCATCGGAAAGGGTGCCGATGGTCAGCGTTGGATCACACTCATCGACGACGCCGAGATTCCTCAGCCAGTACCACGCCCCTCACCCACGGCGAGCGATTTCAGCGTGCGGCCAGGCGTCGCCGTCGAGACCTACCTCACGGCGGTAGCGGCGGCACGCGATGCCGTGCGGGCCGGGCAACTCGACAAGGCCGTGATCGCTCGAGACATCGTGGTCTCGTCCAGCGAACCCATCAACCTGCATGCAGTCATGCTTCGGCTGCGGTCGAGTTTTGGTTCGAGCTATCGATACGCGATCGACGGCTTCCTCGGTGCGTCACCAGAACTGTTGGTGGGCCTCGACGGGTCAACCGTCACATCTCACCCACTCGCAGGAACCACGCCTCGCACCGGCGACCCGGAAACGGACGAGCGGCTCGCCTCCGAGTTGTTGTTGAGTCCGAAGAACCAGATCGAGCACCGCATCGTCATCGACGTCGTGCACGACACCTTGCTGCCCTGGGCGAGTTACCTTGACTGGGAACCAGAACCCTCCATCGTCGCCGTGGCGAATGTGCAACACCTCGGCACACGCATGCAAGGTCAGCTCTCTCAGCCAAGCCCCGATGTGCTCACGCTGGTTCGTGCGTTGTCGCCGACTCCTGCGTTGGGTGGGCACCCGCAACAGGCGGCACTCGAACTCATCGAACGAGTCGAGGGCTTTCGTCGCGGCCACTACGGCGGCGCCGTCGGTTGGGTGGACGCACTCGGCAACGGCACGTGGGCTGTCGCAATCAGATGCGCGGAGTTCTCGCAAGATCGTCGTCAGGCCCGTTTGTTCGCCGGTGGCGGCATCGTGGCCGACAGCGATCCGTTGGCAGAACTCGCCGAGACGCAGGCCAAGTTCCAGGCCATGCTGTCGGCGATTATTCGGCCCTGAACTCGAGCGCTCGTACTACTGCGTCGGTGATGTCATGGTGCACAGCAACGTTGCGCTGACGCACGCTGGAGACACGGATCACCTGTGGGCCCGGTAGATCGAGAGCGGCGCGAAGTTCGTCGAGCGAGACGACCGAACGAGCAGGTATCGAATGTGCGCCGGCGAGCGCAATGAGGTCAGTGCCATGAGGAGTTCCGAACAATTGCTCGAAACGTTCGGGCGCGAGTGACTCGGCCTGCGGGAGGAAGCTGAAGATGCCGCCCCCGTCGTTGTCGATGACGACGATGCGCAGATCGACGCCGCGCGACATGAGCCCGATCAATGCGGCACTGTCGTGCACGAAGGCAACATCGCCGATGAGCAATGCAGTTGGCTGCGATGTGCCGATCGAGACACCGATCGCCGTAGCAATAACGCCATCGATGCCATTGGCCCCACGATTCGAGTGAACGGTGACGCCCTCGTTGATGATCCCGAACCACTCGACGTCACGGATGGGCATCGAGGACGACACAACGAGGTGGGCACCATCGGGCACGAGCGCGCCGATCAATCTGGCGACCTGTGGTTCTGTGATGACCCTCTTGCCATCGGTGGAGAGAGACTCAGAAATGGCGCTCTGCGCCGCGGATTCGGCGGCGAGCCAGCTGGACATCCAGGCTCGATCGTCGAACGTGACCCGAGACGCCAGGGCGCGGCACAGTTCGCCGGGTTCGGCAACGATGTGATGCGCAACCACAGCATCTGGATCGGCCCATGTTGGAACCAAGCTGATGTGGATCTGTAGGGCGGCCGCCTTCGCAAGCCACTGATTGAGGACCTTCGATGCGGGTGCCTCGCCGAGGCGCACCACAACGGCGGGTTCGTGCTCGCGAGCAAAGCTGGTGACGCGTAACAGTTGATCCGCGGCGCAGATGGCCACATCGCTGACGTGACGCAGCCCCGACCGGGCGTCAGCAATGACCGGCCAACCCGAGGCGCGCGCTAACTCGGCAACCGCGTGAGGATCACCACAGCCGCGTCCGGCCACGATGACGCCGCGGGCATTTTGAAGCATTGCGGCAACCTCGTCGAGTTGTTGTGAGTTCAGGCCTGGCGTGCCCGAAAGCGCAACAGCGCGTCCGGCTACGGCGCGCCGCTGTGGAAGCTCGCGCGCTTGTCCGACGAGAGGTTCGCGGAACGGAAGGTTCAGATGTACAGGACCCGGCCACAACCCCGTCGCGAAGGCATAGCAATGCGCGGCGAGAGAGCGCCACGTGTGCGACGCTGCGTCGCTCGCGACACCGGGATCATGGAACCAACGCACGGAATCGCCATAGAGCTTGAGCTGGTCGATCGTTTGTGCGGCACCGACATCGCGCAGCTCCGGTGGTCGATCGGCTGTGCAAACGATCATCGGTACAGCTGATTGATGCGCTTCGATGACGGCACCGTGGAAGTGCGCTGCGGCCGTGCCACTGGTGCAGAGCAGGATTGCGGGAACTCCGTTCAGGCCGATGCCGAGCGCGACAAATGACGCGGCGCGCTCATCATGCACCACATGCACGCGTAGCTCGGGGCGGCGGGTCAGCTCGAGCGCCATCGGTGTGGAACGCGAGCCCGGAGCGATCACGGCATTGCAGACGCCGTGTTGAATCCACTCATCGACGAGCGTTGCGCAGAATGTGGCCGCAGTGTCTTCAGGTGAATGTGCGGGGCGTTCTTCGGGCGAGGTTGCAGACGACATCGGATCTATCGTGTCATGTGTGCGTGTTGAGATCTGGTCTGACGTGGTGTGCCCTTGGTGCTACATCGGTAAGCGACGCTTCGAGTCCGCGCTCGAGCGGGTCCGCACATTGCCGGGCGGCGACGACATCGAAATCGTGTTTCGTCCGTATCAGCTCGATCCGTCGGCCGCACCAGGCCGCGTTCAGCCCGTGATCGAGGCCTATGCGAAGAAGTTCGGTGGCCCCGAGCGGGCAGCACAGATCATCGATCAGCTCACTGCAGTCGCGGCCACCGATGGCATCACCTTCAACATGCAGATCGCGTTGCGCGCCAACACGTTGCTGGCACACCGACTGCTGTGGTTCGCTGAGAAACACGGTGCTCAGATCGAACTCAAGGAGCGCCTTCTCCACGCATACTTCACCGAAGGACTCAACGTGAGCGACGTCGACGTACTCGTCCGGTGCGCTACCGACGTCGGTTTCGAGACCGCTGCGATTCGCGCCTTTCTCGATTCCGATGATGGTCACGGTGAGGTCATGGAAGACCTCGCGTTCGCGGCTTCGAACGGCATCACGGCAGTGCCAACGTTTGTCTTCAATGGCCAATGGGCTGTCCCCGGCGCGCAAGATGTCGACACCTTCGAGCGCGTTCTTGTGCGCCTCCTGGAGAAAGAAGCCGAGCAGCTGCGGACAGACCGCGAAGGTCTCGACCACGGACAGGTCTGCGTCGACGACGTGTGCGATGTCTGACACGCCTCCTGGCTGGCGGTACACTCCCGGGCCACTCGCCTCGATCCAATCCGGCTCCGGACCGCGGATCGTGTTTGCGCACGGCTTCACGCAAACGTTTCGTTCGTGGCTACCGGTGGCCGAGTACTTCGTGCACGAGTACGAAGTCGTGCTCGTGGATGCACCCGGCCACGGTGGATCGAGTCACGTGGAAGCAGACCTCAATAGCGGTGCCGCGCTGCTCGCCGAGGTTGGTGGCCCAGCAACCTACGTTGGCTATTCGATGGGCGGCCGTTTGTGCCTGCATCTTGCACTGGCGTTTCCTGCAGCTGTCGCGGCACTCGCATTACTCGGTGCGACCGCAGGAATAGCGGACGACGATGAGCGTGCCCGGCGCAAGCAAAGCGACGACGCGCTCGCCGATGAGATCGAACTCATCGGAGTCGATGTATTCCTCGAAAGGTGGCTCGCGTTACCACTGTTTGCCACTCTGCCCGATCATGCCAAGGGGATGGACGATCGCCGCCAGAACACCGCTCGCGGCCTCGCCAACAGCCTTCGTCATGCGGGCACCGGTGCACAGTCGTCGTTGTGGGACCGCCTCCATCAGATCAGCGCACCGACATTGGTCATCGCCGGCGAGTTCGACCAGAAGTTCACCGCACTCGGCAAAGAGTTGGCGATAGCGATCGGCGCCCCCGCCACGTTCACAACAATTCAGGCTGCTGGTCACGCCGCGCATCTCGAACGGCCCGAAGCAGTTGCCACAGCGTTACGCACCCTGCTCGAACGCGTGGGCTAGCGACCGAGGACCAGACCGATCGAGGCCAACAATCCGAAGGCCATCTGCAGACGGCCGGTTTCGCCGAGGACCGCGATCAGATCGCGACCCGCGGCACCACGCAGCACCCGGCGTAACGGCGTGGCCGCTAGAGCAATCGCCAGAACGGCGAGCGCGGCCCATGGTCGCCAAACCGCTGCGGCAACACCGGTGGATACGAACGCGAGCGCAATCAGCGCCAGATACAGCCAACGCGTGCGACGATCACCGAGCCTGACCGCAAGAGTCTTCTTGCCGACTTTGCTGTCGGTCGGTATGTCGCGCAGGTTGTTGATGACAAGGAGTGCACACGCGAGCGCTCCGACCGCGCAGCCCATGACGACTGACAGGCCCGTCACGCGTTCCGCGACGCCGAAGGTGGTACCGATGGTTGCAACGAGGCCGAAGAACACGAACACGAAGAGCTCACCAAGTCCGAGATAGCCGTACGGCTTTGGCCCACCGGTGTAGAACCATGCCGCCAGGAGCGCGGCTGCACCCACGGCCA